>DATIMX010000300.1:0-18724 GCA_035474935.1 Geodermatophilus sp.
GCGGTGGACGCCGCCGCGCTGGCCGTCGTCCTCGAGGAGGGCGTGTCCGCGGCCTGGGTCCGGCTGCTCGACCAGGCGACCGAGCCGTCGGTGCGCGAGCTCGCGGTCGAGGAGCTGGGCGCCGCCGAGGTGCGCGCGGTCGGGTGGCGCACCGCCGCCGGCCGGACGCCGGTCACCAGCGCGTTCCCCGGCCTCTCCTGAGTTCCTCGGCCTCCCTGCAGGTCGAAGGACCCCCTCCTCCCCACCGCGGAAGGACCCCGTCCTCCCCACCCTCCGCACGCTCAGGGTGGGACCCGGGACGGGGCCGCGGCGGGCCCCAGGAGGGGGCCGAGGAGTGGGGCTCGGTCCTCACCCCAGCCCGCCGAGGAAGGCGTCGGTCACGTCGACGGCCACGCTGCTGGACTGCCCCGTCTCCACCAGGACGGCGAAGGCCAGGTCGCCCTGCGGTCCGCCCAGCTGGTACCCCATGAACCAGCCGTGGGCGTCGGGCGGGGTGTTGGTGCCGAACTCGGCGGTGCCGGTCTTGCCGTAGACCTCGCCGCGGTCGGCCAGCCCGCTCGCCGTCCCCGAGAGCACGACCTCGCGCATCATCGGCCGCAGCGCGTCGAGCACGGCGGGGTCCGGGCCGGCGGGGACCTGTCCGGCCGGCTCCGCGCCGACCACCTCGACCGGCACCGCGGGGGTCCCGCTCGCGATCCCCGCGGCCACCAGGGCCAGCTGCGCGGGGCTCATCAGCACCTGGCCCTGGCCGATGGCGTTGGCCGCCTTCGTCGTCCCGGTGCTGTCCGCGGGGACCTCGCCGCTGAACACGTCGACCGGCAGCTGCCAGTCGGTGCCCACGCCGTAGGAGGCGGCGGCGCCGGCCAGCGCGTCGTCGGGCAGCTGCAGCCCCTGCTGCATGAAGGTCGTGTTGCAGGACTCGGCGAAGGCCTCGGTGAACGGGACCGTGCCCAGGTCGAACTGGTCGGCGTTCTCGAACTCGCGCCCGTCGACGACGAAGGTGCCGGGGCAGGCGACCGGCGTCTGCGGGGTCAGCGTGCCGGTGGCCAGGAGTGCGGTGGCGGTGATCGTCTTCATGCTCGATCCGGGCGGGTACCGGCCGGTGAGGGCGTTGCCCGCCGCGGCCGCCTCGTTCGAGGACACCGCCAGGACCTCCCCCGTCCCGGGCCGGACGACGACCAGGTGGGTCGGCAGCTGCTGGGTGGCGACGGCGGCGTCGGCGGCGGTCTGCACCTCGCGCACCAGCGGCGTCTGCACCGGCCGGCCCGGCACCGGCTCGACCGCGGCGACCTGGCGGCCGGCGTCCCCGGTGGCCTCGTCGGTGCTGACGACGGAGACGGTGAAGCCGGGGGTGCCGGTCAGCTGCTCCTGCAGGGCGCGCTGCAGCCCGGACAGGCCCAGCTCGTCGCCGGCGGCGTACACCGGGGCGCCGTCCTCCGCGGTCTCCTCGATCACCTCGGCGGTCGCCGGGCCGACCCGGCCCAGCAGGGCCGAGGCGAAGCGGGGGCTGGGGGCCAGCAGCCGGGTGTCGGTGGGGAACACCGCGCCGGGCAGGTCGAAGACCTGCGCGCGGATGGCCTCGAAGTCCGGACGGCGCAGCGTGATGACCGGCACGAACTGGCCCGCGGGCACGGCCTGGACGTCGGCGACGATCTCCTCGGCGGGGATCCCGGTGGCCGACGACAGCCCCGCCGCGAGCGCCGGCAGGTCGGTGACCTGGGCGGGGTCGACGCCGACGTTGACGACCTCGGTCGGGGCGAACAGCGGCTGCCCGGCCGCGTCGGTGATGTCGGCCCGCTCGGGCAGCTCGCGCTCCAGGAGCAGGCGCTGGCCCTCGCCCAGCTCCGGGTGCACGAGGGCCGGCTCGGCGACGACGTCCCAGCCCTCCTCGGCCTCCTGCAGCCGCAGGGTGGCGGGGTAGCTCCAGTCGGGGGCGGCGGCGAGGTCCCAGGTGGCGGTCCAGCCGACGGTGGCGGTGCCGTCCTCGACGGTCACCTGCCCGACCTCCGGGCTCAGCACGGCCTCGGGCAGGTCGGTCGCGGTCTGCCCGAGCAGGGCGGTCGCGACGTCGGGGTCGGTGGTGGCACCGGCGGCGGCCGCGGTGTCCCCGGCCGCCCAGTCGGCGAGGAAGGCCTCGGCCGCGGAGCGGACGTCGCCCTCGGCGTTGCCCGAACAGGCCGCCAGCACCGGCACGGCGAGCAGTGTGAACGTGGACCCCAGGACGGTCCCCCGACGTGTGCGCACGGGGAGACAGCGTTCCAGACGAGGACGTCGATCCCCGGGAGGCTGACCCCACCGGTGACGTACCGGAACGGCCCCTTGCAGGGACCCGCCGCGAGCCTGCGAGCGGTGGGGGGCAGGGGGTCCTTCTTCAGAACAGGACGCTGGCGAACTGCCCGACCTCGCGGAACCCGACCCGGGCGTAGGCCGCGCGGGCGGAGGCGTTGAAGTCGTTGACGTAGAGGCTGACCACCGGCGCGATCGCGGTGCGCGCGTACTCGACGACGGCCGCGGTGCCGGCGGCGCCGATGCCGCGGCCGCGGTGGGCGGGGGCGACCCAGACGCCCTGCACCTGGCAGACGCCGCGGGAGACCGCGCCGATCTCGGCCTTGAACAGCACCTGGCCGCCCTCGATCCAGGCCAGCGACTGACCGGCGCGGACCAGGTCGGCGACGCGGGCGCGGTAGCCGACGCCGCCGTCCACCCGCAGCGGGCTGACCCCGACCTCCTCGGTGAACATGGCCACCGCGGCCGGGAGCAGGACGTCGAGCTCGACCGGCCGCACCGGGCGCACCCGAGGCTCCGGGGCGATCGCCGGCGGGCCCTCGATGGCCAGCAGCGGCTGGCGGGGCCGGTGGTCGCGGGGCGGCCCCCAGGACGGCTCCAGCAGCTCCCACAGCGGGTCCACGGAGGCGGCCGGGCCGACGATGGTCGAGCAGCGCCGCCCCGCGCGGCGGGCGCGCTCGGCGAAGGCGGCGGCCGCCGGCCGCTCGGCCCCCGGCAGGGCGAACGGGATCAGGTTCGCCCCGGCCAGGCAGATCGCGTCCAGCGAGCGCCCGCTGTCCAGACCCCACAGCGGGGCGCCGAGGGCCGCGGCGGAGGTGCCGACGGCCTCGACCCGCCCGGCGATGACGCAGGCCGCCACCGGGTCGCTGGCGAGCAGGGCACGGACGGCGGGCTCATCGGTCTCGTCGAGGACCCGCGCCGTCGGGGTGGTGGGGTGGGTGGAAGACACCGGGGTGGTGGGGTGGGTGGAAGACACCGGCGAGCGCAGCACCGGACCGGTCAGCTGACGGTGACGACGGGCGGGCCGGACGGCGTGCCCTCGTCGACGACCTCACCGGCGAGGCGCATGGCCTCCTCGATCAGGGTCTCCACGATCTGCGACTCGGGCACGGTCTTGATGACCTCGCCCTTGACGAAGATCTGGCCCTTGCCGTTGCCCGACGCCACGCCGAGGTCGGCCTCGCGGGCCTCGCCCGGGCCGTTGACGACGCAGCCCATGACCGCCACCCGCAGGGGCACCTCGAGCCCGTCGAGGCCGGCGGTGACCTCGTCGGCCAGGGTGTAGACGTCGACCTGGGCGCGGCCGCACGAGGGGCAGCTGACGATCTCCAGACCGCGCTGGCGCAGGTTCAGCGACTCGAGGATCTGGTTGCCGACCTTGACCTCCTCGGCGGGCGGGGCCGAGAGGGAGACGCGGATGGTGTCGCCGATGCCCTGGGAGAGCAGCGCGCCGAAGGCGACGGCGGACTTGATGGTCCCCTGGAAGGCCGGGCCGGCCTCGGTGACGCCGAGGTGCAGCGGGTAGTCGCACTGTGCGGCCAGCAGCTCGTAGGCGCGCACCATGACCACCGGGTCGTTGTGCTTGACCGAGATCTTGATGTCGCGGAAGTCGTGCTCCTCGAACAGCGAGCACTCCCACAGCGCCGACTCGACCAGCGCCTCGGGCGTGGCCTTGCCGTACTTGGCCAGCAGCCGCTTGTCCAGCGACCCGGCGTTGACGCCGATCCGGATCGGGATGCCGGCGCCCTTGGCCGCCCTGGCGATCTCGCCGACCTTGTCGTCGAACTTCTTGATGTTGCCCGGGTTGACCCGGACGGCAGCGCAGCCGGCGTCGATCGCCGCGAAGACGTAGCGCGGCTGGAAGTGGATGTCGGCGATGACCGGGATCTGCGACTTCCTGGCGATGATCGGCAGCGCCTCGGCGTCGTCGGTGTCCGGGACGGCGACCCGCACGATCTGGCAGCCCGAGGCGGTCAGCTCGGCGATCTGCTGCAGCGTGGCGTTGATGTCGGCGGTCTTGGTCGTCGTCATCGACTGCACGCTGACCGGGTGGTCACTGCCGACGCCGACGTCGCCGACCATGAGCTGACGCGTCGTGCGCCGGGGAGCGAGGACGGGCGGGGGTACTGCGGGCATGCCGAGACCGACGGGGATGGCCATGACCACGAGTATCGCCCTCTGTCACAGGTCGGTGCCGGTGACGTGGGGCGGAACACCTGCCGCGGCTACTGCAGGGTGATCGGGTTGACGATGTCGGCGATCAGCAGCAGGCCCGAGAGCACGACGAACAAGCCTGCGACGGCGTAGGCGACCGGCATCAGCCGGGCGATGTCGAACGGGCCGGGGTCGGGCCGGCCGCGCAGCCGGGCGACGACCGAGCGCGCCTTCTCGTACAGCGCGCCGGCCACGTGCCCGCCGTCGAGCGGGTAGATCGGCAGCAGGTTGAACAGGAACAGCACCAGGTTGATGCTGGCCAGCAGCTGCAGGAACGTGCTGACCTTCTCCAGGGTGGTGAGCTGCGGGATGGAGAAGACCTCGCCGGAGATGCGGCCCACGCCGACGACGCCGATCGGCCCGTTGGGGTCGCGCTCCTCCCCCAGGAACGCCGCGCGGAACAGCTGCGGGATGCGCTCGGGGATCTCGACCAGCCGCTCGACGGCGTTCGTCACGATCATCCCGAAGTAGCCGGGGATGGCCGAGGCGTCCTGCCGGGCCAGCTGGCCGCTCGGCGAGATCCCGAGGTAGCCGGCGGTCGTCGTCCCCTCGGTGGGGTCGGTCGGGTCGGCGTAGACGGTGTTGGGGATCGGCGTGGCGGTGAGCTGCTGTCGTGCCCCGTCCCGCTCGACGGTGAGGTCCAGCGGCTGCCCGGGGCTGGTGCGGATCGCCTCCTGCATCCGCGTCCAGCTGTCGTACGCCGTCGGGTCCAGCGGCTGACCGTCGATGGCGACGATCGTGTCCCCGGGGCGCAGGCCGGCGGCCGCGGCCGGGCTCTGCTGGGGCAGCGCGCAGCCCGGCGTCCCCTCCGCGCAGGTCTGTCCCTGCGGGTCGATCGGCACCGCGCACGGGTCGGTCTCGGCCTGGGTCACGGCGTCGGCCGGGAGCACGCAGGCCGGGACGGTGCGCACCGTCGTCGTGAGCACGCTGGTGCCGACCACGGTCAGCAGCACGCTGAACAGCAGCACCGCCAGCACCAGGTTGTGGAAGGGGCCGGCGAACATCACGATGACCCGCTGCCACCAGGGCTTGGCCCAGAAGACCCGTCCCCCGTCGCTGGAGCGGACGTCGTCGAGCGCCGCGCCGCGGACCTCGGCGATGAACGAGCGCATGCGGGTCGCCCGCTTGCTCTCGTTCTCCTCGGCCGGCGGGATCATCCCGATGATGCGGATGTAGCCGCCGAGCGGTACGGCCTTGACGCCGTACTCGGTCTCCCCGCGCGTGCGGGAGAAGACGGTCGGGCCGAAGCCGACCATGAACTGCGGCACCCGCATGCCGAACTTCTGCGCCCAGAGGAAGTGCCCGTACTCGTGAAAGGCGATCGAGAACAGCAGTCCGAGCGCGAACAGGACGATGCCGAGGACGGTGAGGAGTGCTCCGCTCAGTTCAGCCTCCGGCGATGACGCCCCGGGCGTGCTCCCGGGCCCACTTCTCCGCGGCCAGCACGTCCTCGACGCGGGTGGGTGCGCCGAGGTCCGGCGCGTCGTCGAGGGTACGCGCGACGAGGTCGACGATGCCCCGGAACGGCAGGCGACCCGCCAGGAAGGCCGCGACCGCCTCCTCGTTGGCGGCGTTGTAGAGCGCCGGCACCACGCCCCCTGCCTGACCGGCGGAGCGGGCCAGCGACACGGCGGGGAACGCCTCGTCGTCCAGCGGGGCGAACTCCCAGCTGGACGCCGTCGACCAGTCCAGCGCCGGCTGCACGCGGGGCAGCCGGTCGGGCCAGGCCAGGGCCAGCGCGATCGGCAGCCGCATGTCCGGCGGGCTGGCCTGGGCGATGGTCGCGCCGTCGGCGAAGGTCACCATCGAGTGCACGATCGACTGCGGGTGCACGACCACGTCGATGTCGGCGAAGGGGACGTCGAAGAGCAGGTGCGCCTCGATGAGCTCCAGGCCCTTGTTGACCAGGGTCGCCGAGTTGATCGTCACGACCGGGCCCATGTCCCAGGTCGGGTGCGCCAGCGCCTGCTCGACGGTGACGTCGGCCAGCTCGGCGGCGCTGCGCCCGTGGAACGGCCCGCCGCTGGCGGTGAGCACCAGCCGGGCCACCTCGCTGCGGGCGCCGCCGCGCAGGCACTGGGCCAGCGCCGAGTGCTCGGAGTCGACCGGCACCAGCTGCCCGGGTGCGGCCGCGGCGGTGACCAGCTCGCCGCCGGCCACGAGCGACTCCTTGTTGGCCAGCGCGACGGTGCGGCCGGCCCGCAGCGCCGACAGCGTGGGCCGCAGCCCGATCGAGCCGGTGATGCCGTTGAGGACGACGTCGGCCGGGCGGGCGGCGAGCTCCTCGGCCGCCCGCGGGCCGGCGAGGATCTCGGGCACTGCGAACTCGCCCCTCGACCAGCCGCGCTTGGACGCCGCGGCGTAGAAGGCCAGCTGCAGGTCCTGGGCGGCGGTCGCCCGCGCCACGGCGACGGTGCGGACGCCGAGGGACAGCGCCTGCTCGGCCAGCCGGGCGACGTCCGCGCCCCCGGCGGCCAGGCCGGTGATCCGCAGCCGGTCGGGGTTCTGCTCGGCCACCGCGATCGCCTGCCGGCCGATCGACCCGGTGGAGCCCAGCACCGTCACCTCGCGCAGGTCGCTCACGGGCGCATCCTCCCCGACGCGCCGCCCTCCCTCGGTGGGTGCCGCCGGCGGGGTGCTGGCAGGATGGCGGTGTGAGCGAGCAGACCCACCGCGAGCGCATCTCCGTGGACCACCCCGGGACCGGGCGGGTCAACCAGCCGGGGCGCGAGGAGGGCGTCGTCCGGGCCGGGGCCCAGCCCGTCGAGCACGAACGCCCCGAGGACTGGGGCTGGCACGGCGAGACCGGCAAGTGGGGCCGCGTCGGCGCGGTCATCGCGACGCTGTTCATGCTGGCCTACCTGTTCGGCAACCACGAGGGCCGGATCGAGGACATCTGGGTGGCGTCCATCGCCGCCGTGATGATCCTGATCCTGCTGCTCGACTGGCGGCGCCGCCGCAACGCCTGGCGCGCCAAGTAACCGCGAGCACCCGAGAGGCCCGTCCCCCGCTGCAGGGGGCGGGCCTCTCGCCGTCCGTGGGGGCGCCGGGTCGGGCGCGGCGGCGCGGACACCGACTCCCACCCGGGTCAGCCCCTCGGTAGCCGAACGGTCGTGGCGGTCCTCGCAGGTCCCTCCGAGCCGACCGCCGCACCCCCACACGGGAGGCCCGGTCCGGAGCACCGGCGGGGAGTTGCGGACCCCGCCGGAACCGCATGTCAAGTCAGTACCACCACTGGGATCCCTGACGCGCAGATGTGACAGCGGGGGCTGCTGGTGCGGTGTTGGCAGACATGACCCATGATCCATCGGATCTTGGTGAATCTCAGCTGCAGCTCAGGTGACTGCCGGTCGATAGACAGTGCGAGAGAAGTCCGGAGCGCCCGGACTCCTGACCGAGCGGAGAGCCACCGATGTCCCGCACCACCACCCGCGCCGCAGCCCTGACCGGCCTCACTGCCACCACCGCGGCGGCGGGTCTGCTGCTCGCCCCTGCCGCGGTCGCCGCGCCGGCCGCCCCGGTCGTCGCCCCGGGCGCCGTGGCCGCAGAGGAGACCTTCACCGTCTCCGGCGCGGACTGCGTCTCGGAGAACTACGCCGACCCGACGTTGAGGAACGTCGTCGCCGTCGCCGTCGGGGACCCGGAGGCCCAGGAGCCCCTCTTCACCGACGTGGTCGAGCCGGGCGAGAACGGCACCTGGTCGATCGAGCTGGCCTTCGAGGCCGGCGACCCCGCGGGCGAGTACCTCGTCGCCGCGGCCTGCCTGGCCTACAACCTCCAGACCACCATCAGCGAGTACCCCCTCAGCTCCGTGGTCCTCACCGCTCCCGCAGGCACGCCGTCCACCCCGGCCACCCCGACTGAGACCGCGGCCCCCACCACCGCCGCGCCGGAGACCAAGCCGACCGGGGCGCTCCGGGGCACGCAGGCCAACACCCCGGGCGTCGCCAGCCCGGACCAGGGCTCGGCCACGGGTGACAGCGCAGCCCCGGGCCGCAAGGTCGTCAAGGTCCTCACCGGCTTCAAGCCGGGCGAGTTCGTCACGGTGACCCTGCACTCCACCCCGCAGACCGTCGCCACCGCCACCGCCGACGCGAACGGCACCGTGACGGTCGAGTTCATCCTCCCGGCCGGCACCCCGGCCGGTGCCCACACGCTGGTCTACGAGGGCAGCATGGGCACCTACTTCCAGGAGGCCTTCACGGTGGCCGCGGCCGCGGCCACCTCGAACGCGTCGTCCTCGAGCCTGGCCTACACCGGCGCCGACATCGCTCTCCCGCTGGGCCTGGGCGTGGGGGCCCTGGCGCTGGGTGGCGGCCTGGTGTTCGCCGCCCGCCGCCGGTCCGCGGAGGGCTCGCAGGCCTGAGCGTGACCGCACCGCACGACCCCGACGCCGGCCAGGGCTCCCCTGGCCGGCGTCGGCCGTTCCCGGGACGGCGGGGGACGCGGATCGCCCTCGCCGTCCTCGTCCTGCTGCTGGTCGCGGTCTGCGTGGACATCGCGCTGCTCGCCGGCCGCGTCGACGAGGTCGCCGTCGACCTGGAGGCCGACGACTCCGACGGCCGGACCTGGGTGGTGGTCGGCCTGGACTCGCGGGCGCACCTGCCCGCCGGCGCCGACCCCGCCGACTTCGGCTCCCCCGACGACGTCCCCGGCACCCGCGCCGACGTGGTGCTCGTCGTCCACCAGACCGACGCCGGGACCACGGTCCTGTCGGTGCCCCGGGACCTGCTGGTCCTCCGGGACCAGCGGCCGACCCGGCTGACCCTCACCTGGCGCGACGGTCCGCAGGCGACGATCGACGCCCTCTGCTCCATCGGCATCGACGCCGACCACCTGGTCACGGTCGACTTCGCGGGGTTCGCCGAGGTCGTCGACGCAGCCGGCGGCCTCACGGTGGACGTGCCGGTCCCGGTACGCGACCCGGGCGCCGGGTTGGAACTGCCGCGCGCCGGCGTGCAGCACGTCGACGGGCGCACCGCGCTGGCCCTGGTCCGCTCCCGGCACCCGCAGCACCTCGTCGACGGGGCCTGGACGCCGGTCCCGGCCGACCCGGACGGACGGGCGTCGGCCGCCGGCACGGTGCTCGGGGCGCTGGTGGACTCCGTCCGCGGAACGATCGTCCGGCCATGGCGGCTGCAGACCGTGGGGTGGGCGACCACCGGGGCACTCACCGTCGACCCGGGGACCTCCCTGACCGATCTCGCCGCGCTCGGCGGCGCGGACCTGTCGACGGTCGAGGTGGTGCCGAGCGACCTCCGGGACGGCGCCATCCCGGTGGCTCTGCCCACCGCTGGAACGCGTGCTGCGATCGAGGCCGCCGGCCTCTCCTGCGGCGGCTGACGGGTCAGCTGACGCCGACGCCGATCGCCAGCCCGACCGCGTAGGTGACCCCGGCCGCGACCGCGCCGAAGAGCAGCTGGCGCGTGGCGGCGTACCACCAGGGCCGCGGCGTGAAGCGCGACGACAGCGCGCCGGCCACGGCGAGGCCCACGGCGCCGCAGATGAGCGCGGCGGCGAGCACGGAGAAGCCCAGCAGGTAGGGCAGCAGCGGGATCACCGCGCCGGTGGCGAAGGTGAGGAACGAGGAGACCGCCGCCGTCCACGGCGAGGGCTTGTCGGCCGGGTTGAGCCCGAGCTCGGCGACCACGTGCAGCCGCAGTGCGGTGTCGGGGTCGCGGTGCAGCTGGACGGCGACCTGCTGGGCGAGGTCGGCGTCCACGCCCCGCACCCGCAGCATCTGCACCAGCTCGGCGAGCTCACCGCGCGGGTTGCGCTCGAGCTCGCGGCGCTCCTTCTCCACCTCGAGGTCGAGCTGCTCGTTCTGCGTGCGCACCGAGGTGTACTCCCCCAGCGCCATGGAGATGGCGCCGGCGACCAGGCTGGCCACGCCGGACAGCACGATCGCGCGGGAGGAGGCGCCTCCGCCGCCGACGCCGGCGACCAGCGCGGTGTTGGTGACCAGCCCGTCCATGGCGCCGAAGACGGCGGCCCGCAGCCACCCGCCGGAGACGTCGGCGTGGCTGTGTTCGTGCGCCTCGGCGGCCGGCGCCTCCGAGCTCACTCGTCCGCCTCGGCGCCCAGCTCCACCGGCGGCTCGAGGGACGGCGCGGGGACGGCCACGGTGGGGACGCCTTCCACCCGGTCGGCCGCGGCCAGCTGCCCGCAGGCGCCGTCGATGTCCTGACCGCGGGTGTCGCGGACCGTCGTCGGCACGCCGTGCGCCCGCAGCCGCGCGACGAACTCGCGCTGCGCGGGCAGCGGGCTGGCGTCCCAGCGGCTGCCCGGCGTCGGGTTCAGCGGGATGAGGTTGACGTGCGCCCGCCGGTCGGCGAGCAGCCGGCCGAGCAGGTCGGCGCGCTCGGGCTGGTCGTTCACGTCGCGGATGAGCGCGTACTCCACCGAGTACCGGCGACCGGTGCGCGCGGCGTAGGCGTCGGCGGCGTCGACGACCTCGTCGACCTGCCAGCGCGTGTTGATCGGCACCAGGGTGTCGCGCAGCTCGTCGTCGGGCGCGTGCAGGCTCACCGCGAGGGTGACGTGCAGCCCCTCCTCGGTCAGCCGCCGGATCGCCGGGACGACGCCGACGGTGGAGACGGTGATCGAGCGCTGCGACAACCCCAGGCCGTGCGGTGCGGGCGTCACCAGGGCGTCGAGGGTCTTGCGGACGCGCACGTAGTTCGCCAGCGGCTCGCCCATGCCCATGAAGACCACGTTGGACAGCCGGCCGGGCCCGCCGGGGACCTCACCGCTGGCCATCGCCGCGGCCGCCGCGACCGCCTGGCCGACGATCTCCGCGGCCGAGAGGTTGCGGGTCAGCCCGTTCTGGCCGGTGGCACAGAAGGGGCAGGCCATGCCGCAGCCGGCCTGGCTGGAGATGCAGACGGTGGCCCGGTCGGGATAGCGCATGAGCACGCTCTCGACCAGCGCGCCGTCGTGCAGGCGCCACAGCGTCTTGCGGGTGCGGCCGCCGTCGGCGCTCAGCGTCCGCACCGGCGTGAGCAGACCGGGCAGCAGCGCGCCGGTGAGCTCCTCGCGCACCGCGGCCGGCAGGTCGGTCATCTGCGCCGGGTCGGTCACGCCCCGGTAGAAGTGCCGGGCGAGCTGGTCGGCCCGAAAGGCCGGCTGGCCCAGCTCGGTGACCGCGGCGCGGGCCTCCTCGCGGGTGAGGTCGGCCAGGTGGCGCGGCGGCTTGCCCCGGCGGGGGGCCTCGAACACGAGAGGGAGGGCAGTCATGGCACTCCCATGGTCCCACCCCGGGGCTCCCGCCGGGCCGGCCCGCGGGTGAGATCACGCTCCCGGCGGGCCGGTCCCCTCCGTCGGCAGCGGGAGCTGCGTGGGCTCGAGCACGTCGGACGGCGTCTGGGTGGGATCGCCCTCTGGGACTGCGGGCTCCTCCGGGTCCTGCGGCTCCTCCGGGCCGTCCGGGTCCTCGGGGGACGGCGACTCGGTCGGGGTGGGCTCCGGCGCCGCCGTGGGCTCCGGATCGCCGGTCCCGTTGTTCTCCGTCGTGTCGTCCGAGGTGTCGTCCGTCGTCTCATCGGCGCCGGTCCCGTCCGGCTCCCCGATGGGCACGGTGCGGTCCGGTTCGGGACGGTCAGGCCCCGAGGGGGCGACGACGGGGACGACCGGGTCGGTCGTCCCTGGGGCGGGGACCGGCACGGCCGGTGCCGGGGTCCCGGCGGGGCGCGGGGGTGCCACGACCGCGACCCGCGGCGGTGTCCCGGTGGTGTCGGCCGACCGTGGGGATGCGGGAGCGGCAGGTGTCGGCGGCGCGAGCGGCGGCGGCGCCGTCGTCGCGGGCGGGATTCCCGGCGAGGGGGCCGGCGTCGGTCGAGGGGTGGCGCGGCCGGACACCGCCGGTGCGGAAGCGGTCGGCGTCGCGGCGTCCGCGGCCGGGACCGGGGTGTCGGACCGGGTGGCCAGGAGCGACGCCGCCGCGACGGCCCCGGCGACGAGCAGGCCGGCCGCCACCGACAGGGCACGTCGACGCGACGGGGCGCGGGCGCCGACGACGACGCGGACGGGCGCGGGCGCGGGCGCGGGCTGCAGGAACGCGTCGATCGCCTCGGACGCCTCGGCCGGCTCGGCCGGCTCGGCGGTCGGTCCTGCCGGCCCGGCGTCCGCGGTGGTGGCTGCGACCGGCCCCTCCTCGAGGTCCGCGGTCGGGAGGTCGCCGGCGGGAACCGCCGCCGGTGCGAGGTCCGGCTCGGGGGCGCGCTGGTCCGGCGCGTCCGGCGCGTCCGGCGCGTCCTCGACGTCCGGCTGGCCCTTCTGGTCCGGCTCGCGCCCGGCGTCCGGCGTGGGGTCGGGATCCGGCTCCCCGGCGTGCGGCTCCCCGGCGTCCGGCACCCCGGCGTCCGGCACCCCGGCGTCCGGCACGGGGTCGGTGTCCGGCTGCCCGCCGTCGAGCTCGGGCTCGGGGTCCCCGGCTGCCGGCCCGGGGCCGGCGTCCTCGACGGGCGGGGTCCCGCCCGGCTCGTCGCCCAGCCACTCGGGCAGCCAGGCGTCGTCCCAGTCGGCCGGGTCGGGCGTCTCGTCGGGAGCACCGGGATCGGCCGGGACCGGCAGCTGGTCGACGTCGTCCGGATGACTGGAGCCCATGTCCTCCCCTGCCTCGCCGGGTGCGGTGCCGTCTCCCTGTCATCGGCAGCCGAGGCCCGGGACGGCACCTGGCGCACCGGAGGCTCGGCAGGTGAGCCGCGCCACGTCCTGCCACGCTGGCCGGCATGAGCCGGCTCGCCGACGTGGACCTGACCCTGCAGTTGTCCAAGGACGAGGAGAAGAAGCAGCTCAAGACCGCGCAGAAGCGGCTGGTGCACCTGCGCCTGCTCCTGGGCGGACAGATCGGCCCGGGCGAGATCGGGCCGCCGCTGCTGGTGCTCTTCGAGGGCTGGGACGCCTCCGGCAAGGGTGGCGCGATCAAGCGCCTGGTCGAGCGGCTCGACCCCCGGCACGTCCGGGTCGCCCAGTTCGCCGCGCCCACCCACGACGAGAAGCGGCACCACTTCCTGTGGCGCTTCTGGCCGGTCCTCCCCGGCTGGGGCGGGATGGCCGTGCTCGACCGCACCTGGTACGGGCGGGTGCTCGTGGAGCGGGTCGAGGGCTTCGCGTCCGACGAAGCGTGGCGCCGCGCCTACGGCGAGATCGCCGACCTGGAGTCCAGCCTCGCCGCGGAGGGCTCCGTGATCGTCAAGTTCTGGATGCACCTCTCACCCGAGGAGCAGCTGCGCCGTTTCGAGTCCCGGCGCGACGACCCCTACCGCGCGTGGAAGCTCACCGACGAGGACTGGCGCAACCGCGAGAAGCGCCCGGACTACGAGGCTGCGGTCGAGGAGATGCTGGAGCGGACCGACACCCCCGCGGCCCCCTGGCACGTGATCGCCGCGGAGGATAAGCGGTGGGCGCGGGTGGCGGTGGTCCGCACGGTCTGCGAGGCCGTGGAGGCGGCCCTCACCGCCCGGGGCATCGACCCGGACCCCCCGCTCAGCTGAGGCCCAGCCGGGCGTGCTGCCGGATCCAGGCGTGCATGGCGATGCCCGCCGCCACGCCGGCGTTGATCGAACGCGTGGAGCCGAACTGGGCGATGGAGACGGTCATCGAGGCGGCCGCGCGGGCCTCCGGCGTCAGCCCCGGCCCCTCCTGGCCGAACAGCAGCACGCACCGCTCCGGCAGGTCGGCGGTCTCCAACGGGACGGCGCCGGGTCCGTTGTCGACGGCGACCAGCGTCAGCTCCTCCCGCGCGACGTGGGCGGCCAGCGCGCCGACGTCGAGGTGGTGGCGCAGGTGCTGGTAGCGGTCGGTGACCATCGCCCCCCGGCGGTTCCAGCGACGGCGGCCCACGATGTGCACCTCGGCGGCCAGGAATGCGTTCGCCGTCCGCACCACCGTCCCGATGTTGAGGTCGTGGCCGAAGTTCTCGATCGCGACGTGGAACGGGTGCCGGCGGGCGTCGAGGTCGGCGACGACCGCCTCGACCCGCCAGTAGCGGTAGCGGTCGGCGACGTTGCGCCGGTCGCCGTGCGCGAGCAGCTCGGGGTCGTAGTGCGGGTCCTCGGGCCACGGCCCCGGCCAGGGACCGACGCCCACCGTCGTCCCCCACTCCGTCGGGCCCGCCTGTCCGTCCACGCGGCCGATCGTCTCCCACGCACCGGGCCGCCGTGCGCTCCGGGGCAGGATCGGCGGACGTGACCGAGGGCGTCCTCGTCCACCTCATCGACCCCGCGGCCTGGCGGGCGGCGCTCGACACCGGGGCGCTGCGCCCGCCGTCCCTGGCCGGGCAGGGCTTCGTGCACCTCTCCACACCGGAGCAGGTGCACCTGCCGGCCGCGCGGCTGTTCCCCGGACGGCGGGACCTCGTGCTGCTCGTCGTCGACCCCGCGCGGCTGACCGACCCGGTGCGCTGGGCTCCCGGCGTGCCCGGCGACCCGCCCGGCACGCGCTTCCCGCACCTGCACGGCCCGCTGCCGACCAGCACCGTCGTCGCCGTCGTCCCGTACCGGCCGCCCGCCGAACCGGTGCTCCCGCGGCCGGACGACGCGCTCGGCCGCGCGCGGGCGCTGTCGCTGTCGGTGCGGACCCGGCGGGCCGCCGAGGTGCGCGACGTCCCCAGCGGGGTGGCGGTGCTGGACCCGCGGTTCCCGTACTCCCGGGACGACAACCGGCTGGTTCTCTCGCACCCGGTCGACGCCGGCACGGTCGCGGCGAGTGCGGCCGCGGTCGCCGCCGACGCGGGGTGGCCGCACCTCGTCGCCACGCTGGCCTGGTCGGGTGCGGACGACGTGGCGCACGAGCTCGCCGGCCACGGATGGCGCGCCGAGGAACTCGTGGTGATGGCCCGCCCGGCCACGCCGCCGCTCCCGGGACGTCGCGCGGAGGCCGTCGACCAGCGCGAGGTGCACGACCTCTGGGAGCGTTCGTGGCGGCGCGACCTGCCGACCTCGGAGGCCGACCTGGACGAGGTGGTGGCCCAGCTGATCGGCCGGGAGCACCGCAACGACCGGGTCGTCGCCGTCACCGACCTCGCCGTCCGGGAGGAGGGGCGGGTCGTCTCGGCCGGCCAGCTGCGCGTCGACGGCGCCACCGCCGCCTTCGAGTCGATGAACACCGACCCCGCGGCCCGCGGCCGCGGGTACGGCGACGCCGTCCTGGCGGCCGCGCTGGACCTCGCCGCCGAGCGCGGCTGCGACCTCGTGGTGCTGGAGGCCGACGCCACCGACTGGCCCCGGCACTGGTACGCCCGCCGCGGCTTCGCCGTCGTGGGGACGACCTGGGAGGTGACTGCGGCTCCCCTGCAGAGTCCCGCCGCGAGCTTGCGAGCGGTGCGGGGCAGGGGGGTCCTTCCTCAGGCCGGCGCGACGACCGAGAGCAGCAGGTAGGCGACGGCGGCCGAGGGCAGCAGCGAGTCCAGCCGGTCCATGATGCCGCCGTGGCCGGGCAGCAGCTGCCCCATGTCCTTGATGCCGAGGTCGCGCTTGATCAGCGACTCCCCCAGGTCGCCGGCGGTCGCGCTGACGGCCAGGGCGACGCCGAACAGCACCCCGCCCCACCACGGCCCACCGAGGGCGAGGGTGACGATCGGCGTGGCGACCAGCACGCAGGCGACGATCGAGCCGGCCATCCCCTCCCACGACTTCTTGGGGCTGACCGACGGCGCCATGGGGTGCTTGCCGAAGAGCACGCCCGCGGCGAAGCCGCCGACGTCGTTGCCGACGACGGTGGCGATGAAGGCCAGCACGCGGGCCGCGCCGTCGTCCGGGACCAGCAGCAGGACGGCGAACCCGGCGAGCAGCGGGACGTACAGCGCCACCAGGACGCCGGCCGAGGCGTCCCGCAGGTAGCCGTCGGGGCCGTCGCCCAGCCGCCACAGCAGGACGGCGAGGGCGGTGAGCAGGAACGCCATCACGAGCCCCGAGGCGCCGCGGGTCCAGGCCAGCGCGATCATCGCGACCGCGCCGACGAGCAGGGGCACGAGTGGAGCGCGCACGCTCCCGGCCTGCAGCGCCCGGGTCAGCTCGACGACGCCGGCGAGGATCGCTGCACCCAGCACGAGCAGGAACGCCGGTCGGTAGACCAGCAGCGAGACCAGGATGACCGCGCCCAGCCCGAGACCGACGCCGATCGCCGCGACCATGTCCCGACCGGCGCGGCCGGGCTTCCTCGCCGGTGTCGGGACCAGGTCGGGGCCGACGGACTCGGTCGTCGACGTGGGGGGCTCGGTCTGCGTCGTCCCCGGCTCGCGCCCGGACGGCCCGGGGGTCGCCGGCTCGGGCACGGGCAGCGGTGCCGTCCGCAGCTCGGTGACCGCCCGCGGCGGCAGCGGCGGCGGAGGCGGGACCGGGCGCCGGCCGACGAGCGGGATCGGCCCGGTGTCGGGGTCGGGGGTCATGGCAGGGGGTCCGGACGGCTCACACCTCGAGGAGCTCGGACTCCTTGTGCTTGACCGCCTCGTCGATGCCGTGCACGTGCTTGGCGGTCAGGTCGTCGAGCTCCTTCTCCGCGCGGCGCACGTCGTCCTCGCCGGCCTCGCCGTCCTTGGCGATGCGGTCGAGCTCCTCCTTGGCCCGGCGGCGCACGTTGCGGATGGCCACCTTGGCGTCCTCGCCCTTGGAGCGGGCCTGCTTGACCAGGTCGCGGCGGCGCTCCTCGGTCAGCTGGGGGAACACCACGCGGATGATCTGCCCGTCGTTGGTCGGGTTGACGCCGAGGTCGCTGTCGCGGATGGCCTTCTCGATGGCCGACAGCTGGCTGGTGTCGTAGGGCTTGATCACCGCCATGCGGGCCTCGGGCACCGTGATCGACGACATCTGCGGCACCGGCGTCGGCGAGCCGTAGTAGTCGACCAGGACCTTGTTGAACATCGACGGGGCGGCGCGCCCGGTGCGCACCGAGCCGAGGTCCTCGCGCGCGACCGACAGGGCCTTGTCCATCCGCTCCTCGGCGTCGAGCAGGGTGTCGTCGATCACGGGTCTCTCCTCCTGGTGCGGCGGAGCACTCCGCCGCGGGTGCGGGTCTGCGGGCTGACCGACTGCGGCGCTCAGGCCGGGTCGCTGATCAGCGTCCCGATCCTCTCACCTGCCACGGCACGGGCGATGTTGCCGTCGCGCAGCAGGTTGAACACGACGATCGGCATGCTGTTGTCCATGCACAGGCTGATGGCCGTCGCGTCGGCGACCTTGAGCTGCTTGGCCAGCACGGTGCCGTAGTCGAGGTCCTCGTACATGACCGCGTCCGGGTTGGTGCGCGGGTCGTCGTCGTAGACGCCGTCCACCCCGTTCTTGGCCATGAGCAGCACCTGGCAGCCGATCTCGAGGGCCCGCTGGGCGGCCACCGTGTCGGTCGAGAAGTAGGGCATGCCGGCGCCGGCGCCGAAGATGACCAGCCGGCCCTTCTGCAGGTGCCGCACCGCCTTGCGCGGGATGTAGGGCTCGGCCACCTGACCCATCTCGATCGCCGTCTGCACCCGCGTCTCCAGGCCGACCTGCTCGCAGAAGGCCTGCAGGGCCAGGCAGTTCATGACCGTGCCGAGCATGCCCATGTAGTCGGCGTGCCGGCGGTCCATGCCGGCCTGGGACAGCTCGGCCCCGCGGAAGAAGTTGCCGCCGCCCACCACCACGGCGACCTGCGTGCCGCCGTGGACGACGTCGGCCAGCTGGGTGGCGATGCTCTGCACGATGCCGGAGTCGACACCCACCTTGCCGCCGCCGAAGGCCTCACCGGACAGCTTGAGCAGGACCCGCTTGTAGCCCGCGCCGTCGGCGGGCTGGAACGCGGTGGGGGCGGACATGGGCGCGGACGCGCTCGGCGCGGCGGTGTCGGTCAACGGGTTCTTCCCTCGCTCGGCGTCGTTCCCCTGATCCTGCCGCACGGGGCCTGCGGCAGCTCGCGGGCGGGGGGTCTCCCGCCTCGGTGCCCGGACACCAGAAGGACCCCGCTACCCCCACGCCTCGCAAGCTCGGCGCGGGCCCCTGCAGCGGGGCCGATCGGGGGTCGCGGGGTCCTTCTCCGCTGTTGTTACGCCTGGCCGACCTCGAAGCGGGCGAACCGCTCCACGGTCAGGCCGGCCTCGTCGACGATCTGCTTGACCGTGCGCTTGGGCTCGGTGATCGACGGCTGCTCGAGCAGGACGAAGTCCTTGTAGTAGGCGTTGACCCGACCCTCGACGATCTTGGTGATCGCCTGCTCGGGCTTGCCCTCCTCCTTGGCCGTCTGCTCGGCGACGCGG
>DATIMX010000301.1:0-8504 GCA_035474935.1 Geodermatophilus sp.
TCGGCGCCGAGCAGCGCAGCCGCACGCCCGCCGGCTCCTGACCTGACGCCCGCGCGCCGAGCTCGGCGGCCACGCGGTCCCGCGCCGGCTCGTCGGGCGCCGCAGGCCCGGGCCGCGGGTGCCGACACCCCGAGCCCGCACCGGGGACACCCCGACCGCCGGAACCCGGGAGCGATCCGGGCGTTCCCGGGTTCCCGCGCCGTCCGGGCGGGGCCAGGCTCGTGCCATGACCACTCCCTCCCCGCTCCCCGCCCCCTCCCGACCCGAACTGCGCCGCAGCGGCACCGACCGGATGCTCGGCGGCGTCTGCGGCGGCCTGGCCGAGTACAGCGGCATCGACGCCGTCCTCTGGCGGGTCGGCATGGTCGGTCTCACCGTGGCCGGTGGCGCCGGCGTCGTCGTCTACCTGCTGCTGTGGGTGCTGCTGCCGTCGGCGCCGCTGCCTCCCGACCGCCGTCCCTCGGTGCTCGACGGTTACGTCGACCGGCTGCACACCGCCCTCGTCGGCACCCGGTCCGGCCCCGCGCCGACCGACCACGCCTGAGATCCACAGCGTCGACCAGCGCAGACGGCCTCCGATGGGACACGATGACGCCCGACCACCGACCCCCGACCCGTACGGGAGACCCGACGTGACCGCTCCGCCCGGGCCGCAGCAGCCGCCCGCCCCGATGGTCGTGCCGGCCTTCTTCGTGCGGCAGCGGATCACGGTGATGGTCAACCGCTACGAGGTCATCGGGATGAGCCCCGACGGCTCCGAGGGGCCGCTGCTCGCGTTCGCGGAGCAGAAGCGCATGAAGCTCAAGGAGGAGGTCGTCTTCTACGCCGACACCGCCAAGAGCCGCCCGGTCTTCCGCTTCAAGGCGCGGCAGCGGCTCGACGTCGCCGCCGAGCACGACGTCTTCGACGAGTACGGGACCCCGCTCGGGTACTTCCGCAAGCAGTTCGGCGTCAGCCTGCTGCGCTCCACCTGGGACCTGTCGACCCCTGCCCTCAACGCCGTCGGCCGGGAGCGTCGGCAGTCGATCGCCATCCTGCGCCGGGTCTGGGACTTCATCCCCTACCTCGGCGACGTCTGGGTGCCGTTCGTCTTCCACTTCGACTTCGTCGACACCGCGACCGGCGCCCCGGTGATGACCAGCGAGCGGCAGAAGGCCATCCGCGACCGCTACACCGTCACCGTGCCCGACCCGCGGCTGGACTTCCGCGTCGCGGCGTCCATGGCCGTCGCGCTCGACGCGCTGCAGAGCCGCTAGTCCAGCGCGCCCTCGTAGATGACCTCCTCGGCCACCAGGCGGAGCTTCACGTTGCGCTGGTTGCTCACCTGGCGCAGGCAGTCGAGCGCGGCAGCCTCGGTGAGCTGCCGGGTGGCCATGAGGATGCCGATGGCCATGCCGATGCGGCGGTTGCTCTCCAGCGCCGCCTGCAGGTTCTCCGACTGCCGGCTGGCGGTGTCCAGGTCGTGCCGCAACCGGTCGACCTCGGCGGTGAGGGATCGCGTCGCGTCGCCGTGCCGGGTCGCCGTGTCCCGCGGCTCAGGTGCTCCGGACCCTCGCTGTCCCGGCCCGGGCGTCCCGGTCGTCATCGATCCCCCGATGCCAGTCGTCGCTCGTCGGCCTGGTGCCGGGTGCTCGACGCCTGACTGGACTGCCGAGGAGCATAGCCAGCCGGGCACGCTCCACCAGGGCGGCCCGGGAACCCTCCGCACCTGCGCGGGTCACCGGGTGCACGGGGCGACGGAGGCCGCCGTGGAGCAGCGGGCGCACGCGACCGTCGGCTGGTCGCCCTCCGGCGTCCACAGCGCCGTGGCCGTGCACGGGTCGGCGGGCACCCAGGTGTCGCCCCGGCGGGACAGCCACAGCACCGGGGCGGAGGCGCCGTCGGCCGGCAGGTAGCGGGTCCACAGCAGGTCGGTGCCGGTGTGCTGCGGCGACCGGCCGCGGAAGCCGTCCACCTCGGTGACCCACGGGCGGGCGGTGGTGCCGACCTCGGTCCCCACCGCGTCGGCCTGCGCCTGCCGCTGCGCCTCCGCGGCCCGCGGGACGGCGACGACGGCCACGCTGCCGACCACCGCCAGCGCGGTGAGCACCCGGACCGCGCCCGGCCACTGCAGCCCCGCGACCGCCGCGAACGGCGGCCCCGCGGCGGCGTACCGCAGCCCCACCGGCAGCACGGAGTCGACGTCCGCCCGGATGGCCGCCCAGGCCAGCACGAGGACGGTCGCCGTCCCCAGGACGCCGACCGCGGTGCCCCGCACCACCGCACCCGACCGGCCCGCGGCACCCGGGCCGACGGCGCGGTCGAGGACCACGGCCAGCGCGGCGGCGACCGTGGTGAGCACGCCGAGGGTGAGCAGCGCCACCGGGACGCCGAACAGGGACGCCACCAGCGCCGGGGTCCCGAGCAGCGCGGCGCAGACCCCCAGGCCCCAGGCCAGGACGACGTGCAGCAGGGCTCGGGCGAGGGGCGGGCGGGCGGCAGGCGCGCAGTGTGGCAGCCCGGACGCCCGGTGATCGCCCCCCTCCGCCGGGTGAGGCTGGCACGGTGCTACCGGCCGTGGGGTGAAGGGCCGCCGCCGGGTGGCCGATGCTGTCCCCGTGGTTCAGGTCCCCCCGCCCGCCCGGCGCGGTCGCACCCGGCAGCCGGTCGACCGGCCGCTGCGGGTCGTCCGCGTCTGCGCCGCCGTCCTGGCGTCGGTCTACGTGCTCTCGCTGGCGGCGCACGGGCTCGGGGACGACAGCGTGCTGGCTGCCCTCGCGGTCGGCGGGAAGTGGCTGTTCATCGTCGGACTGACCGGCCTGCTGGTGCTGCGGGCGGTCAGCGTGCCGCAGGACCGGGCCGTCTGGCTGCTCTTCGCCGCGGCCGTCGGGTGCTACACCGTGGGGTCCCTGGGTTACGCCCTGACCAACGGCGGGCCGGCGCCCATCATCCGGCCGATCTGGGCCGACCTCGCCTTCATCGCCTTCCACCCGCTGGCCGCCGCCGCGCTGTTCCGGCTGCTCCGGTCCCGGATCCGGCGGCTGACCTCGAGCATGTGGCTCGACGCCGTCGTGACGGGACTGACCGCGGCGGCCTTCGCCTCGGCGTTCGCCATCGGCGCCTACCTCCACACCGCGCTGCGCGACGCCCTCCTCGTCGCCGTCTACCCGATCGCCGACCTGCTGCTGCTGGTGTTCATCGCCGGCGCCCTCGCCGTCATCGGCCGCGGCGCCGGTGCCGCCTGGTGGTGGCTCACCGCCGGGACGGCGCTGTTCGTGGTCACCGACACCGTCTACGCCTACCAGGTCGCGCACGGCGCCTACGTCATCGGCGGGCCGCTCGACGTGGGCTGGGGCCTGGCGTTCGTCTGCTACGGCATGGCCGCCTGCCAGGGGCCCCGGCCGCGCACCTCCGCCCCGTTGCCCGGTGTCCGGGCCCTCGTCGTCCCCGGGCTGTGCGCCATCGGCGCGCTGGTCCTGCTGCTGCGGGGTTACCTGGAGGACGGCGACCCGCTGGCCGGCGGGCTGGCCTTCGGCGCCGTGGTGGCCGCCCTCGCCCGCACCGCGCTGACCTTCCGCGAGGTCCGGGCGCTGGCCGACAGCCGGCACCAGGCGCGCACCGACGAGCTCACCGGCCTGCCCAACCGCCGCCAGGTCTTCGAGACCCTCTCCGCCGCCGACGCGCGGATGGCGGCCGGCGGGGGCACCGCCGTCCTCGTCCTGGACCTCGACCGGTTCAAGGAGATCAACGACTCCCTCGGTCACGGCGTGGGCGACGCGCTGCTGCGCGAGGTCGGCCCGCGGCTGGCCGGGCACCTGCGCTCCGGTGACCTGCTGGCCCGCCTGGGCGGTGACGAGTTCGTCGTCCTGGCGGACGGGCTGGGGGAGGACGGCGCCCTGGCGCTGGCCCGGCGGCTCTGCACCACGCTCGAGCGGCCGTTCCAGCTCGCCGGCATGGCGCTGAGCGTGGAGGCCAGCGTGGGCATCGCCCTGGGCCCGCGGCACTCCGGGCACGCCCAGGAGCTGCTGCAGATGGCAGACCTCGCCATGTACGCGGCCAAGGCCGGCCGCAGCGGCCCGGTCGTCTACGACGAGGAGCGCCACGGCTCCGGGCGGCACCGCCTCGAGGCCGTCGCCCAGCTGCGGCGGGCCGTGGAGGAGGGCCAGCTGGTGCTGCACTACCAGCCGAAGCTGAGCCTGGCGACCGGCCGGGTCGGCGGCGTGGAGGCGCTGGTGCGCTGGCAGCATCCTGAGCGCGGGCTGCTGTTCCCCGACGCCTTCATCGACCTGGCGGAGTCCGCCGGCCTCATGGCCGCGTTGACCAGCCGGGTGCTGGACACCGCCCTGGCGCAGCGGCGGGCGTGGTCCGACCGCGGGCGCGAGCTGACCGTCGCGGTCAACGTCAGCCCCTCGAACCTGGTCGACGAGGGCTTCCCCGACGAGGTGGCCGGGATGCTGGCGCGGCACGGCGTCCCCGCGAGCGCACTCGTGCTCGAGGTGACCGAGAGCCTGCTCATGGAGGACCGGGAGCGCGCCGTCCGCGTCCTCGCCGCCCTGCGCGAGGCCGGCGTCGGCGTCGCCATCGACGACTACGGCACCGGCTGGTCCAGCCTCGCCTACCTCGCCACCCTGCCGGTGACCGAGCTCAAGCTCGACCGCGCCTTCGTCGGCGCGATGACCGGCAGCGACCGGTCGGCGTCGATCGTCACCTCGACCCTGCAGCTCGCGCACGCCCTCGGCCTGGTCTTCGTCGCCGAGGGCGCCGAGGACCAGGCGACCGTCGACGCGCTGGCCGACCTGGGCTGCGACGTCGTCCAGGGCTACCACCTCAGCCGGCCGCTGCCGCCCGAGCAGCTGGAGGCGTGGCTCGAGGCCCGGAGCACCACCCCCGTCGGCTGACGCCGCACGCCGGGGCCTGTTGCGGAACCACCCCGCATCCCTAGGGTCGCCGCGAGCGGGGCGGCGGGTACGGGACTCGTGGGACGCGGGCCGGGCCGACCTGCCGGGGCGGGGGTGGCCGATGCGCGCTGCGACGGTCCGCGCGGCCTCGATCTGCGGCGCGCTCGTCCTGCTCGCCGGGTGCACGTCCGCCGACGGGCCGGTGGCGGCGCCCGAGCCCGGCGCCGGCTGCCCGGTGAGCGATCGGGCCGCTCCCGACCCGGACCGGCCGGTCGTCGGCCTCGACCTCCGGCTCGCCGACGACCGGCGCACGGTGACCGGCACCGAGACCGTCGCCCTCACCCCGGACCTCCCGGTGGAGGAACTGTGGTTCCGGCTGGTCCCGAACGCGCCGCAGTCGGCCGGGCACCGGCTCACCGTCGAGGCGGTGCGCGGGGACCTGGTGGCCGGCGGCGGGTACGTCGACGACGGCGCCGCCCCGGGGACGCCGGGCGGCCTCTACCGGGTGGACCTGCGCGAGCCCGTGCCGGCAGGCGGGACCGTCGCGGTGGAGCTGGACCTGCGGCTGCGGCTCACCGACGAGCGGACGCCGGCCGGCTTCGACCGCCTCGGCGTCGAGGACGACGTGACGTGGTGGGGGAGCGGGGTCCCGCTGCTGACCTGGGAGCCGGGTCACGGCTGGGCGAGGGACCCGATGGTCGAGGTCAGCGGTGAGACGACTGCCGCGCCCGCCGCCGACACCACGCTGCGCGTCTCGGCACCCGGAGACCTCGTCGTCCTCATGTCGGGGGACCAGGCGGCGCCGCGGGAGGAGCCGGGCGGCCGCCGGGTCTGGGAGTCGCACGACCCGGTCGCCCGGGACGTGCTCGTCGCGGTGGGCGAGTTCGACACCGCGACCGTCGACGTCGGCGGCACCAGGGTCACCGCCGGGGTCCTGGCCGACGCCGACACCTCCGCGGAAGAGCTCGCCGAGACCACCGCCGAGACCGTCCAGGAGCTGGAGGGCCGCTTCGGCCCGTTCCCGTACCCGACCCTGGCCGTGCCGCTCGTCTCCGACGACAGCGGTGGCGAGGAGTACTCCTCGGCGATCCTCATGGGGAACGCCGACGAGGACCTCCTCGTCCACGAGGTGGCGCACATGTGGTTCTACGGCATGGTCGGCAACTCGCAGTTCCGCGACCCCTGGCTGGACGAGGCCTTCGCGACGTACGCCCAGGGGCACGTCGACACCGACGACCTGGACCGGCCGGGTGCCGTCGGCGGCTCGATGGCCGACTTCGATGATCAGGACGAGTACGAGGCGTTGGTGTACGGCAAGGGCGCCGCGGCGCTGGCGGTCGCCCGCGAGGCGGCCGGGGAACAGGCGTTCGACGCGGCGGTGCGCTGCTACGTGGAGAGCCAGGCCTGGACGATCGCCCGGCCCGAGGACCTCGCCCGGGCGCTGCAGGGGCTCGAGCCCGCGCTCGACGTCCTGGTCGAGGCGGGCGCGCTGGGCCGGCAGGACGTCGACGCCGCCGGCGACTGACCCCGGTGCGCCGGAGGGCGGGAACCCGTGTTCGGGTCACCGCCCTCCGTGGCCCTTCTGCAGGGGCCCGCCGCGAGCCTGCGAGCGGTGGGGGGCAGAAGGGCCAGGATCCTTCTTTCAGCTCTTCGGCCGCGCCCCGGCGCGCAGGGCGCCGAGCAGGTCGTGGTTGAGCCGGGAGATGTTCTCCATCGAGATGCCCTTGGGGCAGGCCGCCGAGCACTCGCCGATGTTGGTGCAGCCGCCGAAGCCCTCGCGGTCCTGCTGGGCGACCATGTTGACCACCCGCTCGTTGCGCTCGGGCTGGCCCTGCGGCAGGA
The DNA here is from genome assembly GCA_035474935.1 of Geodermatophilus sp. GTDB lineage: Bacteria > Actinomycetota > Actinomycetes > Mycobacteriales > Geodermatophilaceae > Geodermatophilus. The sequence continues at coordinate 6,720 of DATIMX010000301.1, forward strand.
GGCCCAGGTGGCTGACCTTGGCCGCGGTGAACAGCATCGAGGAGGCGTTCGGGCAGGCCGCCACGCAGGCGCCGCAGCCGATGCAGGTGGCCGCGTCGAAGGCCGCGTCGGAGTCCTTCTTGGGCACCAGGATCGAGTGGGCCTCCGGCGCGGTGCCGGTGGGGGCGCTGATGTAGCCGCCGGACTGGATGATCCGGTCCAGGGCGCTCCGGTCGACCGACAGGTCCTTGATCACCGGGAACGCCGTCGCGCGCCACGGCTCGATGTCGATCGTGTCGCCGTCCTTGAACTTGCGCATGTGCAGCTGGCAGGTGGTCGTGGGACCACCCGAGGTGCCGCGGCCGTGCGCCGTCCCGTTGATCATCAGGCCGCAGCTGCCGCAGATGCCCTCGCGGCAGTCGTGGTCGAAGACCACCGGGTCGTCGCCGGCGAGGATCAGCTTCTCGTTCAGGACGTCGAGCATCTCCAGGAACGACATGTCCGGTGAGATGTCCTCGACCCGGTAGGTCACCATGCGGCCCTTGTCGGCCGGGCCCCGCTGCCGCCAGATGCGCAGCGTCAGGGTCATGCCGTGAGGGGCCATGGCCGGGTCGGTCGCCGTGCCGGACGCGAAGCCCGCGCCCTCACGTGTCGCAGTCACTTGTAGCTCCGCTGGGCGAGGTGGACGTACTCGTACTCGAGGGCTTCGCGGTGCAGGACGGGAGGAGCGCTCTCCGGCGTCCACTCCCACGCGGCGACATAGGCGAAGTTCTCGTCGTCGCGCAGTGCCTCGCCCTCGGGGGTCTGGCTCTCGGCCCGGAAGTGTCCACCGCAGCTCTCGGCGCGGTGGAGGGCGTCGACGCACATCAGCTCGGCGAGCTCGATGAAGTCGGCGACGCGGCCGGCGTGCTCCAGGGTCGGGTTGATCGTGTTCTCGTCGCCGGAGACCTTGAGGTTGGTCCAGAACTCCTGGCGGATCTCGGGGATCCGGTCCAGCGCCTTGCGCAGGCTCTCCTCCGAGCGCTCCATGCCGCACAGGTCCCACATCAGGCGGCCGAGCTCGCGGTGGAACGAGGCCGGGGTGCGGTTGCCGTTGATCGACAGCAGCTTCTCCACCCGGCCCTGCACCTCCTGCAGCGCCTCGACGACGGCCGGGTGGCCGTCGTCGACCTTCTCGAACGGGCCGTCGGCGAGGTAGTCGTTGTTGGTGTTCGGCAGGACGAAGTAGCCGTCGGCCAGACCCTGCATCAGCGCGCTGGCGCCCAGACGGTTCGCGCCGTGGTCGGAGAAGTTGGCCTCGCCGATCACGAACATGCCGGGGATCGTCGACTGCAGGTCGTAGTCGACCCACAGCCCGCCCATCGTGTAGTGGACCGCCGGGTAGATCCGCATCGGCGTCTCGTAGGGGTCCTCGCCCGTGATCTGGGCGTACATGTCGAAGAGGTTGCCGTACTTGGCCTCGATGGCCGGCCGGCCCAGCCGCTTCATCGCGTCGCCGAAGTCCAGGTAGACACCCAGCCCACCCGGGCCCACGCCGCGGCCCTCGTCGCAGACGTTCTTGGCCTGGCGCGAGGCGATGTCGCGGGGCACCAGGTTGCCGAACGCGGGGTAGATCCGCTCGAGGTAGTAGTCGCGCTCGTCCTCGGGGATGTCCCGCGGGTCGCGGGTGTCGCCGCGCTCCTTGGGCACCCACACGCGGCCGTCGTTGCGCAGCGACTCGCTCATCAGCGTGAGCTTGGACTGGTAGTCGCCCTTGACCGGGATGCAGGTCGGGTGGATCTGCGTGTAGCAGGGGTTGGCGAAGTA
>DATIMX010000302.1:0-7799 GCA_035474935.1 Geodermatophilus sp.
GCCGCCGGGCCTCCGCTGGCCCTGGCCGCGGCCAAGCGCGCCATCGACCAGGGCGGGGACGGCGACCTGGCCAGCGGCCTGGCCCTGGAGACCCGGCTGTTCGCCGAGCTGTTCGACACCGAGGACCAGGCGACCGGCATGCGCTCGTTCCTCGAGAACGGTCCCGGCAAGGCCACCTTCACCGGGCGCTGAGACCCGCACGATGCGGGTGATCCAGGTCACCCGGACCCCCGGCGGGCGTTCAGCGCCCGGAGAAGGTGGCCTTGCCCGGCCCGCTCTTCAGGAACGAGCGCATGCCGGTCCTCTGGTCCTCGGTGTCGAACAGCTCGGCGAACAGCCGGCTCTCCAGGGCCAGTCCCTCGCGCAGCGGCCGGTCCAGGCCCTCGTCGATCGCCTTCTTGGCAGCGGCCAGCGCCAGCGGCGGCCCGGCGGCGAACTTGCGGGCCATGGCGACGGAGGTGTCGTACACCTCGGCGTCCGGGACGACGGCGTCGGCCAGCCCGATCTCCAGCGCCTCCTCCGCACCGACGTGCCGGCCGGTGAAGACCAGGTCCTTGGCCTTGGCCGGGCCGATCAGGCGGGCCAGCCGCTGGGTGCCGCCGGCACCGGGGATGACGCCGAGCAGGATCTCCGGCTGGCCGACCTTCGCGCCGGCCCCCATCACCCGGAAGTCCGCGCACAGGGCCAGCTCGTAGCCGCCGCCGAGCGCGTAGCCGGTGATGGCGGCGATGACCGGCTTGGGGATCTCCTGGACCGCGGTGAAGGAGTCCGTGAGCTCCCGGCCCCAGGCCACCATGCTGCGGCCGTCGAGCCGGGACATGGCCTTGATGTCCGCGCCGGCGGCGAACACGCGCTCCCCGCCGTAGAGGACGACCGCGCGCACGTCCGCGCGCTCCCCGGCCTCCAGGGCCGCGGCGCGCACCTCCATGTGCAGCTGCTCGTCGATCGCGTTCATCTTCGGCCGGTCGAGGCGGATGGTCCCCACCCCGTCGTCGACCTGCAGCGTCACGAACTCTGGCTCTGCCACGGGACCTCCTGGCGGTGGACGACGTCGTCGTCCGCACCCTAGCCAGCAGCCCGCCACGGGACCCGCGGCGGTCGGGCCGGTGACGTACTGGAACGGCCACCCTTCAGGGTCCCGCCGCGAGCTCGCGAGCGGTGGGGGGAAGGGTGGTCCTTCATCAGGCGACCGGCGGCAGGTACTGCAGCCGGCTGTCCTCGAAGATGCTGCGGTCGGGCGCCACGACGAGCTCGGCCTGCCCGCGGGCGGCCTCGAGTGCGTCGAGGAAGACCCTGCAGCGCTGCGCCGAGGGCACGCGGTACCCCGGACCGGTGACCACCCAGACGGCCGACCCGTCGCCGGCGCGCTGCAGCACGTCGGCGGCGACGACGGCCGACGGCGTGCTCGTCATGCGGGCCTCGTAGTCGGTCCAGTCGACCCGGTCGGCCGGGCGCAGGTCCGGGTAGACGACGAGGTCCAGCCCCGCCTCCGGCGGCAGCAGCCGGGCCACCGCGGGCCCGAGCTGGTCGGGACAGAAGACGACGACGTCGCCGGGGGCCGCGTCGTCCAGCGCCCGGGCCACCTCCCCGGCCTGCGTGCGGGGCTCTGCCACCTGGGGCAGCGCGGTGGCCAGTCCGAGACCGGCGACCGCCACCAGCGCGGCGGCGCGGACGGCGGCGCCGGGCAGGGCCGCCACGCCCAGGGCGGCCAGGGCCAGGAAGGCGAACACCGCCACGCTGGTGTAGCGGTCGTGGACCGCGGTGCCCGTCAGCCGGCTGACCTCGCCGGCCACCAGCAGCGTGCCCAGCGACATTGCCAGCAGCACCAGGCGCGAGCGGCGCGGCCGCAGCGACAGCACCACCGTGCGCTCGCCGGGGCGCCGGGCCGCGGCAGCGGCGAGCAGACCGACGGTGGCCAGCAGCAGCAGCGCCGTCCCGAGGACGTGGGCACGCACCTGGCCCCCGCCCTGCCAGGCCTCCAGCGCCAGGGGCAGCACGGCGAAGCCGGGCGAGGCCGCCCACGGGGTCCCGGTGTGGGCCAGCTGCACGAGGAACGACAGCAGCCAGGGGCTGAACAGCAGCCCGCCCAGGGCCAGCCCGGCGAGCAGTCGCAACGCCGGACCGCGGCGGAACGGCAGCGCCGCGAGCGCGAGCACCCCGGTGACCGCGACGACGTGGAAGGCCCACACGTGCGTCAGCAGCAGGGCGCCGGTGACCGTGCCGAAGGCGAGGACGGGCCCGGCGCCGGGGCGGCGCACCACCGCGGCGCCCGCGGCGATGCCGGCCACGGTCAGGAGCACCAGCAGCGCGTACATCCGCGTCTCGCTGGCGTAGCGGACGAGGAAGGGCGAGGTCGCCAGCAGCACGACCAGCGCGGCCGCCGCGCGGCGACCGGCCAGCCGGCGCGCGACGTACCAGGCCAGCGGCAGCGTGAGGAGGCTGAAGACCGCCGACAGGGAGCGCACCGCGGTGGCGCTGGTGCCGAACAGCGCCGTCCAGACGTGCAGGAGCAGGTAGTACAGCGGCGGCGAACCGTCCTGCTCCAGCGCGGCGAACAGCTCCGGCAGCGGGAGGTGGGCGATCGCGACGCTCTGCGCCTCGTCGAGCCAGAGCTCCGGCGGCGCGACGAAACGGAGGACCACCCCGGCGGTGACGAGACCGCCGAGGAGGACCCACAGGACGGCGACCGACCACGGCTGACCGGAGCGCTCGCCGAGGCGGGTCCACAGGACGGACCGGCGGGCCGGGCGGACCGGCGCCGGGGCGGTGGGGGCGGCCTGCGTGCCGCCGAGCCTAGGCAGCACGCGTGGAACGGCGGGGCGGCCACCCGGGGGCCCCGGAGACGGCGGACCCGGCGGGTCCCGCTCCGACGTCGACGGTGGAGCCGGTCCCCGGCAGTGGCCTGCGCACGCGTCCTCCGAAGCTCTCCCGGTGCTCCCGGGTCCTGGTCCGTCGTGCCGACCCTCCCGGCACGACGGGTCGGCGATACCCCGGTGCTCCTGGAGCGGAACCCGGGGTCAGCCCGTGGGGGCGGCCGCGCTGCCGCCCCCCGCAGTCTGACCGGACGCCGGGTCGGCGCGCCACAGCACCCCCAGGCCGGACGGCGAGGTCGCCACCTGTGTGTAGTGGGCCGATAGCTCTGCGGTGACGACGCGGGTGCCCGCGGCCCGCCGCACGTCGGGGTCCGCCCGGTCCAGGCCGAGCACCACGACGGCGTCGAGGTCACCGCGCACCGCGGGCAGGTCGACCACCGGCGGGATGCGCTCGAGCCCGCGCAGCTGCGGATCCGCGTCCAGCCGCTGCCGCAGGTACGGCGGCCCGTCGAAGCGCACCTGGAAGTAGTCGTGCACCGCCTCGTAGTGGCCGACGTCGACGCCGCCCGCACGGACGGCCAGTCGGCTGGACTCGTGGCGCAGCGGGTCCGGGAAGCCGGTGCCGGGCGAGACGACCGACCGGTCGTACTGCAGCACGGCGATCGTCGAGCCCGGCGGGATGTGCTCGGCCAGCGCCAGCAGCTCGGCCACCTCGTCGGCCGCCGCGGACTCCGCGGGCAGCCGGGTGAACGCGGCGGCCGAGGCCGCGGCGACCAGGAGCACGGCCGCGGCGGCGCCGGCGCGCGGGCCCGGGGCGCGGGTGGCCGCCCACAGCACCAGCAGCAGCGGGGGGAACCAGGCCAGCCGGGCGGCGAGGAAGCCGAAGTCGGCGCTCAGGCGGTCCGGCGTCAGCCAGTAGGCCGCCGTGACGCCGGCGAGCAGCAGCCCGAGGGCGATCCGCTCCGGCCCCAGCCCGGGGCCGCCCGGCCGCCCCCGCCGCAGCGCCGCGGCGGCGAGGACGGCGAGCACGACGACGGTCAGCAGGGCCGGCAGCCGCTCCGCGCCCCAGCCGGTGACGAACGGCCGCAGGCCGGTGACGAGCTCCCCGAGCCGCCGCGACGACGCCACGGGGTGACCCTCGGCCGGCGGCCCCTCCCCCGTCGCCAGGTAGCCGGCGGTCAGCGCGGCCGACGGCAGGACGGCCAGCAGCACCGGGACGACGTGCCGGCCGGCGGCGGCGGAGACCGGCTGCCCACCGCGGACCGCCCCGGTGGCACGCACCCCGGCCAGCGTCAGCGCGCTGCCGGCCGCGAACACCCACGGCAGCAGGTGCGCGCTCCAGGTCAGCACGAGCAGCCCGGCCAGGCCCGCTCCCGCGGGGAACCGCCACCCGTCCCGGCGGCGCAGCACCAGTGCGAGGACCAGCAGCGCCCCGATCACCCCGAGCACGAAGTTGTAGAAGCCGTAGGCGACCAGGTGGCTCCCGGCGAAGGGCAGCGCCGCTGCGGCCAGCCACCAGGCCCGCCGGTCGAGGGCGCACACCACGCCGGCCAGCGCGCCGACCAGCCCGAGCACCAGCCCGGCGACCAGCAGCTTCTCCCCGCCGTCCGGCCCGGCCAGGGGCAGGAGCCCGGCCAGCAGCAGCGTGGCCAGCATGTTCGGCACCGGCGTCAGGTCGGTGCGGTAGTGCTCGGCCAGCACCGCGCCGGTCGCGCCGTCGTCCCCGGAGTGCAGCAGCACCCAGGCCCCGGCGACGTGCGCCGGGCCGTCCTGGCTGATCACCGTGGGGAACAGCACCAGTGGCAGCAGCTGGACGACGACCCCGAGCGCCAGGGCCACCGCCGCCACGACCGCCGGCAGCGGAGGACGGCGGCGGGCTGCCGGTGTCGGCCTCCTCCAGGGCACCGCCCCGAGCCTGCGGGGGGTGGGGAGGAGGAGGTCCTTCACCTACGCCGCCCGGCGGGCGGTCCAGCGCCCATCGGCGCGCTGCACCTGCAGCGCCAGCCCGAAGGTCTCCGACAGCGCCTCCTGGGTGACCACCTGCTCCAGCGGCCCGGAGGTGACGACCTCCCCGCCGCGCAGCAGCAGCGCGTGGGTGTAGCCCGGTGGGATCTCCTCGACGTGGTGGGTCACCAGCACCTGTGCCGGGGCGTAGGCGTAGCCGGCGAGGTCGGTCAGCCGGCTGACCAGGTCCTCACGACCACCGAGATCCAGCCCGGCACCGGGCTCGTCGAGCAGCAGCAGCTCCGGGTCGGGCATGAGCGCGCGGGCGATCTGCACCCGCTTGCGCTCGCCCTCGCTGAGCGTGCCGAACGGGCGGTGCGCCATCGGGGTCACGCCCCACTGCTGCATGAGCGTCGCCGCGCGGGTGAGGTCGTGGACGTCGTAGCGCTCCCGCCAGCGGCCGAGCACCGCGTACCCGGCGGAGAGGACGACGTCGCCGGTGCGCTCGCCGGGCTCGATCCGCTGGGCCAGCGCGGCGCTGGTCAGCCCGATCCGCGGCCGCAGCTCGAAGACGTCGACCGCCCCGAGGGTCTCCCCGAGCAGCGTGACCACCCCGCGGGTGGGGTGCATCTGCGCCGCGGCCAGCTGCAGCAGCGTCGTCTTGCCCGCACCGTTGGGGCCGAGGACCACCCAGCGCTGGTCGGCATCGACCGTCCAGTCGATGCCGCGCAGCAGGGACGTCTCCCCCCGGACGACGTCCACACCCTGCATCTCGACGACCGACTCGCTCGACACGGCCCCCATCCAACCAACCCGGACCGCACCCGCGCCGCTGCGACCCGGACCGGGCCGCGGCTGACAGGATCGCCGGCGTGCGCAGCAGCCCTGACGAGTACGAGGTGTGGCCCGGCCGACCCGCCCCCCTGGGCGCCCACTGGGACGGCACCGGCACCAACTTCGCGCTGTGGTCGGCCGGCGCGCACGCGGTCGACCTGTGCCTGTTCGACGAGGACGGCACCGAGCACCGGCACCGGCTGCAGGAGAACACTCACCAGGTGTGGCACGGCCGGCTGCCCGGCGTCAGCCCCGGCCAGCGCTACGGCTACCGCGTGCACGGCGGCTGGGACCCCAGGTCCGGGCAGCGGTACAACCCGGCCAAGCTGCTGCTGGACCCCTACGCCCGCGCCATCGACGGCGACCAGTCCCTGCACCCGGCCCTGTTCGGCTTCCGGTACGAGGGCGGCGAGGGCCCCGACCCGCGCGACTCCGCGCCGTACGTGCCGCGCGGGGTCGTCGTCCGCGACGCCTTCCCGTGGGACGGCGACCGCTCCCCCGCCACCCCCTGGTCGGACACGGTCATCTACGAGGTGCACGTCAAGGGCGCGACGATCCGCCACCCCGACGTCCCCCCGGCGCTGCGCGGCACCTACGCCGGGCTGGCCCACCCCGCGTTCGTCGAGCACCTGCAATCCCTCGGCGTGACCGCCGTCGAGCTGCTGCCGGCGCACCACTTCGTCAGCGAGCCGCACCTGCTGCGCCGCGGGCTGACCAACTACTGGGGCTACAACACGCTGGGCTACTTCGCCCCGCACGCGGCCTACAGCTCCGCAGGGACGGCCGGGCAGCAGGTCACCGAGTTCAAGGCGATGGTCAAGACGCTGCACGCGGCGGGCATCGAGGTCATCCTCGACGTCGTCTACAACCACACCGCCGAGGGGGATCACACCGGCCCCACGCTGTCGTTCAAGGGCATCGACAACGGCGGCTACTACCGGCTGCGCGAGGGCGAGCCCTCCCGCTACCAGGACTACACCGGGTGCGGGAACACCCTCGACGTCCGCCGTCCCCAGGTGCTGGCGCTGCTCATGGACTCGCTGCGCTACTGGGTCACCGAGATGCACGTCGACGGCTTCCGCTTCGACCTCGCCGCGGCGCTGGCCCGCTCGCTGCACGACGTCGACCGGCTCTCGGCGTTCTTCGACGTCGTCCACCAGGACCCGGTGGTCAGCCAGGTGAAGCTCATCGCCGAGCCGTGGGACGTCGGCCCCGGCGGCTACCAGGTGGGCAACTTCCCGCCGCTGTGGACCGAGTGGAACGGCCGGTACCGCGACACCGTCCGCGACGTGTGGTCCGGCGCCCGCGTCGGGGTGCGCGACCTGGCCTACCGGCTGACCGGCTCGTCGGACCTCTACCGCTCCGACGGCCGCCGTCCCTTCGCCAGCGTGAACTTCGTGACCGCCCACGACGGCTTCACCCTCGCCGACCTGGTCACCTACGTGCACAAGCTCAACGAGGCCAACGGCGAGGACAACCGGGACGGCGAGAGCCACAACCGGAACTGGAACTGCGGCGTGGAGGGGCCGACCGACGACGCGGAGGTCTGCACGCTGCGGGCCCGGCAGGTGCGCAACCACCTGGCCACGCTGCTGCTGTCGACCGGCGTCCCGATGCTCACCGCCGGCGACGAGCTGGGCCGCACCCAGGGCGGCAACAACAACGCCTACTGCCAGGACAACGACATCTCCTGGCTGGACTGGGCCGACGTCGACGAGGACCTGAGGGCCTTCGTCGCCCGCCTGCTGCGGCTGCGCCGGGAGTCGCCGGTGCTGCGGCAGGAGGCCTTCTTCGAGGGCCACGAGCTCGTCGACACCGGCGGCACCCGCGACCTGGCTTGGTTCGCCCCCGGCGGCGCGCAGCTGGACACCGGCGACTGGTTCGACAACGACCTGCAGACGATCGGGATGTACCTCGACGGCCGCGGGATCCGGCACCGCGACCAGCGCGGCCGGCCGGTGCAGGACGACTCCTACCTGGTGCAGCTGCACGCCGGCGCGCAGCCGGTCACCGTGCACCTGCCCGGTGCTCCGTGGGCCGACGGCTACGAGTTCGTCGTCTCGACCGAGTGGTCCACCGGCGCGCCGCCGCGTCCGAGCGTGGTCGCGCCCGGCCCGATCGAGGTGCCGGCCCGCTGCGTCTGGCTCCTGCGCGTCCTCCGGAGGCCGTGACACCGCGGCGGGTGCCGCCGTCGACTCCGCTGCTGCC
>DATIMX010000303.1:0-10467 GCA_035474935.1 Geodermatophilus sp.
GCGGGCAGCGTCGTCCCCTCGTAGGGGACCTCCACCCGCGACACCCGCGGGCTGTGCGTCTCGAACGCCTTCTGCGCGATCTCCAGCATCCGCCGGTAGGTGGGCACGCGGTTCGGGTCGGAGTGCGCGAGCATCCGCTCGGCCTGGGCCAGGTAGTTGCTGGCGCGGAACCACAGCTGCCCGGCGGTGCGGGTGTGCCCGGCCTTCTCCGCCTCCTCGGCCTGCGCGACGAGCTGGTCGGTCAGCGCGGTCCAGGCGCGCAGGAAGTCCGGCGTCCCGGCGTCCTCACCGGCGTTCGCGGCGTCCTTGATCGGCCGGCAGGCCCGGTCGACCTCGTCGATCAGCCCGCCGGAGTTCAGCGTGGCGACCACGCTGAGGTTCCAGGTGTAGGGGCCGGTGGGGAAGTACTCGAACACGGGTGGTTCCTCTCAGGTGGACTGACGGACGGCGTCGCTGGTCGACGTCACGCCGCCGTGGGCGGCCGCGCCGCCGTCGACGGGGATCTCCGCCCCGGAGACGGAGGTGGCGCCGTTGCGATGGGGGGAGGCCACGTGCAGCGTCACGCGGGGCGCTTCCGGATCCGGGGTCGTGGCCGGGCGGCCCGGACCGGCGGCAGCTCGACGCCCGCGACGACGCGGTTGCGGATGGTGCCGATGCCCTCGACGGTCATCTCGACGACGTCGCCGGGCCGCAGCGGCGGGGGAGCGGCGTCGCCGCGGCGGCCCCAGAGCTCGGCGAGGCAGCCGCCGTTGCCGCAGGTGCCCGAGCCGAGCACGTCGCCGGGCACGACCCGGGTGCCCCGGGAGGCGTAGCTGATCAGCTCCTCGAACGGCCAGCCCATGTTCGACAGCAGGTCCTGGCCGATCTCGACGTCGTTGACCGACACCCGCATGTCCAGCTGCAGGAACCCCTCGTCGTCCCGGTACGGCTCGAGCTCGTCGGCGGTGACCAGCCAGGGGCCCAGCGTGGTGGCCGAGTCCTTCCCCTTGGCCGGGCCGAGGTTGACCCGCATCTCGCGGGCCTGCAGGTCGCGGGCCGACCAGTCGTTGAGCACCGTGTAGCCGAACACGTGCTCCCGCGCCTGCTCGGGCGTCAGCGACGCGCCGTCCCGGCCGACGACGACGGCGACCTCGAGCTCGAAGTCGAACCGCTGCGACCCCGGCGGGACCGGGACGTCGTCGTGCGCACCGACGAGCGCGTACGGGTTGGTGAAGTAGAAGGTCGGCGCCTGGTACCACTCCGGCACCACCCCGGCCTGGCCGTCGATCGCCTTGCGCACCCCCTCGACGTGCTCCTCGAAGGCGACGAAGTCGCGCACCGTCGGCGCCTCGAGCGGCGGCAGCAGCCGGACCGACTCCAGCGGCACCGCCGGGCCGCGCAGTGCCTCGGCACCCGCCTCCAGCGCGGCGGGCAACCCCGCGCGGACGAGGTCGAGCACCGTCGTCCGCGCGGGGAGCTCGTGCAGTCCGGCCGAGCCGTCGGGGCGGGTGCTGGCGACGCCGGCGCGGACCCGACCGGCCGCCTCCCAGGTGGCGAACCGCATCAGACCGGCGGGGCCACGAACAGGCCCTTGTCCGGGTCGTTGAACGACCTCCGGGCCACGAACTCGTTCATCGCGTTCGCCGTGCCCCACTGGTCGCTGACCTCGGGGTCGGAGAAGTCGTAGAGGTGCGGGTGCCAGGTGTCCTCGTCGACCGTCTCGAGCTCGGTCGTGTACTCGACGGTGTTGCCGTGCGGGTCGAGGAAGTAGCTGAAGGTGTTGTTGCCGGCCATGTGGCGGCCCGGGCCCCAGATCTTCTCGACACCCTGGCGCAGCAGCCGGCCGGTGCCGCGCATGTACTCGTCGATGCCGCGCATCTCGAAGCTGGCGTGGTGCAGCGACGCGTGCGGACCGCGGGCGATCGCCATGCTGTGGTGCCAGGCGTTGGTCCGCATGAACCACATCATGTTGCCCATCCGCGGGTGCATCAGCGTGTCCGAGAGGGCGAAGGACAGGTGCTTCTCGTAGAAGGCGACCGTGCCCTCCGGGTCGGCGGAGTTGACCACCACGTGCGAGAGGCGCACCGGGATCGACTCGCCCTCCTCGATGGGCCGGTGCTGGCGCACCGCGACGTCGGAGCTGACCTCGATCGTGCGGCCCTCGTTGTCGAAGAAGCGGAAGCCGTAGCCGCCTCCGGGGGTCTGCAGGTCGCGCGGCTCGTGCACCAGCTGCACGCCGTCGGCCGCCAGCCGCCCGGCCAGGATGTCGACGTCGGCGGCGTCCTTCGCGCCGAAGGAGATCAGGTCGATCCGCTTGTCGGTGGCCTCGCGCAGCCGGACGACGTACTGCTCCGGCGAGCCCTCGGCGGCGAGGAACGTCAGCCCCGAGTCGGTGTGCTCGGCCGTGAGGCCCCAGGTGGAGGTGAAGAAGTCCCGCTGGGTGCGCAGGTCGGGCACGGCGAGGTCGACGTGCCGCAGGTGGGTGATCAGTCGCTGGGTCATCTCGTTCCCTTCGTGGGCGGCCTTCCTGCAGGGGCCCGCCGCCGGCCCCGTCCCGGGTCCCGCCCTGAGCCTGCGAAGGGTGGGGAGGACGGGGTCCTTCGACGGTGGGGGCAGGAGGGTCCTTCTAGGCGGGCTGGCTGGTCAGCTGGGCGATGGCGCGCATGAGGCCCGGGATGTCGCCCCGGACGTGGTCGATCTGCCACTGCGCGAGCTGGTTGGAGGCGTCGACGACTGTCCGCGCGCGGTCGACCCGGCGGGCGTGGAAGGCGTCCCACAGGTCCTGGTCGAGCGCGTCGCGGTCGAGGAGCAGCTCGGTGAGGACGACGGCGTCCTCGAGCGCCTGCGCGCCGCCCTGCGCGATGGTGGGCGGGCAGGTGTGCGCCGCGTCGCCGATCAGCACGACCCGGCCCCGGTTCCACGGCTCGTCGAGGACGTGGGTCTCGAACCAGGTGTAGTTGACGCGGGACGGGTCGGTCAGCGACTCGCGGATCTCGTCCCACGGGCCGTGGTAGGCCTGCGACAGCTGCTTCATCGTGGCCAGCTGCTCCTCGGGCGAGAGCGCGCTGCGGTCCTGCGCGTCCTCGACGATGTACGCGTAGAGCGAGTCCGCGCCGGTCGGGCAGTAGCCGGCGATGTAGGACGGTCCGCCGTAGTAGAGGTCGGTGCGGGTGACGCTCGCCGGCCGCGGCCCGAAGGCGCGCCAGATGCCCATGCCGACCGACCTGGTCTCCAGGTCGATGCCGAGCGCGCGGCGGGTCCACGAGCGGACGCCGTCGGCGCCGACGACGAGGTCGTAGCGGTCGCGCCGATCTGCGATCGCCGGGGTCCCGGAGCCGTCGGAGAAGCGGACGTCGACGCCGGCGTCGTCCTGGGCCAGCTCGGTGAGGGTGGTGCCGAAGCGGACCTTGACGCCGGCCTCGGTGGCGCGGTCGACCAGGATGCGGGCCAGCTCCGGCCGGGGCATGCCCATGGCGGCCGGCAGGTCGGGCCCGCCGGTCCTCGCGTCGGGGATCTCGGCGACGACGCTGCCGGCCGGGTCGGGCGCACGGATGCCGGTGACGTCGAAGGCGTAGCCGGCCGCCTGCACCTCCTCCCAGACGCCGAGCGTGCGCAGCTCCCGCAGCGCGTTGCCCTGCAGGGTGATGCCGGAGCCGATCGCCGCGACGTCGGGCTTGACCTCGATCAGGTCGACCGCCACGCCACGGGCGGCCAGGTGGATGGCGGTCGCCGTCCCGGCGAGGCCGCTGCCGACGACCAGGACGCTGTTCACGGCGGGCACGGCGGCCTCCTACTTGACGGCGATCGGGTTGACCGGGGCGCCGACGGCACCGGTCACGGGCAGGGGGGCGGCGGTGAGGAAGAAGTCCCAGACGCCGTCGGTGGCGCAGTCGGCGGCGAGGGCGTCGAGGTCCCACATCTCGCCGATGAACAGGCCGATGTTGGGGATGGCCACCTGGTGCAGCGGCTGGAAGGCGACGTCGAACTCGTTGGGCCGCACCTCGAAGCCCCAGGTGTCGGTGGCGACGCCGGCGATCTCGGTGCCGTGCAGCCAGTCGGCGGTGGTGAACGACAGGCCGGGGGAGGCACCTCCGGCGTAGTCGCCCCAGCCGCGCCCCTCGGCGATGTCACGGCGCGCGCGGGTCAGCCGGCCGGTGCGCACCAGCAGCAGGTCGCCGCGGCCCACCCGGGCGCTGCGGCCCTGTGCCTCGATGGTCGCGAGCAGGTGCTCGGTGGTGATCGCGAAGCCGTCGGGGAGCTCGCCGTCGGTGCCGATCGCCCGGCCGACGTCGAGCAGCACGCCGCGGCCGGCGAAGAGGGCGGCGGTGGTCTCGATCCCGGTGACCCGGTCGCCGTCGCTGGTGACGACGTCACCGGCACGGCGGCCGTTCCAGGCCATGCCGTGGTCGAAGATGTGGCCGAGGCCGTCCCACTGGGTCGAGGCCTGCAGCGGCATCGCGATGACGTCGTCGGCGCCGCCGAGGCCGTGCGGGAAGCCCTGGACGCCGCGCTCGGCGTCGGTGCCGGTGTCGAGCATCGTGTGCACCGGGTTGGTGCGACGTCGCCAGCCCTTCTGCGGGCCGTCCATGTCGAACGACTGGGCGAGGGAGAAGCTCGCGCCGCGGCGCACGAGGCGGGCGCCCTCGAGCCGCTTGGCCTCGTCGAGGAAGTTCAGCGTGCCCAGGACGTCGTCGGCGCCCCAGCGGCCCCAGTTGGAGCAGCGCTTCGCCGCGGCGGCGATGGCGCCCTCCGGGTCGGTGCGGTCGAGCTCCGCAGGTGTGGTGGCGTCGGTCACGGCTCCCACGGTCGGGTGAGCTGAGCCATCAGGGAAGACCAGATCGGTGATGCTCGTCATCGACGGGGTTTATGGTCCGGCGCTGTGAACCTGGCCAACCTGGACCTCAACCTGCTGGTGTCCCTGGACGCGCTGCTCGAGCAGCGCAGCGTCACGCGCGCGGCCCAGCAGCTGGGACTGAGCCAGCCGGCGTTGTCGGCGTCGCTGGCCCGGCTGCGCCGGCACTTCGGTGACGAGCTGCTGTCCCGGGTCGGCAACGCCTACCGGCTCACCCCGCTGGCCGGGCAGCTCAAGCCGAGGGTCCGGCTGGCCCTCGACGGTGTGGAGCGGGTGTTCAGCGCCCAGCCGGACTTCGACCCGGCCGAGTCCACGCGCGAGTTCTCCGTGCTGGTGAGCGACTACGGGTGCGCCGTCCTCGGCGACACCCTGGCGCAGCTGCTCGGTGAGGAGGCGCCGTCGGCCCGGCTGCGGCTGGCGCACAACACCCCCGGTGCGGTCGACCAGGCGCAGCAGACCCTGCTGAGCACCGACCTGCTGGTGCTGCCGCACGGCTTCGTCACCGACCTCCCGCACGCGGACCTGCACCGCGACCGGTGGGTGCTGGTGGTCTCGGCGGACAACGCCGAGGTGGGGGAGGCGCTCACGGTCGAGCAGCTGCGGACGATGCCGTGGGTGGCGACCTACCACGGGCCGACGGCGTCCACCCCGGCCGCGCGGCAGATGCGGATGCTCGGGATCGAGCCGCGGGTCCAGGTGGTGACCGAGAGCTTCCTGACCGTGCCGGGGCTGGTGGCCGGCAGCGACCGGATCGCGCTGCTGCAGGAGCGGCTGGTGCAGCTGCTGCCCCTGAGCGCCGGCGTCCGGGCGCTGCCCCCGCCCTTCGACGCCGGTCCCCTGGTCGAGGCCATGTGGTGGCACCCGGTCTACGACCGCGACCCCGAGCACGAGTTCTTCCGGGACCTCGTGCGGCGCGCCGCCCACCAGGCCACCGACCCGGTGCTGTGACGCCCTCCGGTCATCGACGGGGCTGATGATCGGCATCAGGAATCGATGCTTCCCTGATGAGTCGTGTCCTGAGCACACTGCCTCGCCAGTGACGCCGGTCACCGGAACCGGCGCCGTCCCTCCCGGAGCAGCCCGTGTCCGAGCACGTCCTCGACCCCGCCGGGGTCGCCCGCGAGCCCCTCGCCGGGGAGGTGGCCCTCGATCCCGCGACGGGCCGTCCGGCCGGCCGGGCGCAGGCCCTCGTCCTCCTGCTGTCCAGCTGCCTGGCGGTGCTGGGGGCGGTGCTGCTCGCACCGGTGCTCCCGCGCATCCAGGACGCCTTCGCGGGCACCCCCGGCGTCGAGACCCTGACCCCGGTCGTGCTGACCGCACCCGCCCTGGTGATCGGGCTGACCGCGATGGTGGCCGGGCGCATCGTCGACCGGGTCGGGCGCAAGCGCCTGCTCGTCGGGGCGCTCGTCGTCTACGCGTTCGTGGGCACCGCGCCGCTGTGGCTGCCGTCCCTGCAGCTGATCGTGGCCAGCCGCGTGCTCCTCGGCCTCACCGAGGCGGCGATCATGACCTGCTGCACCACGCTGCTCGCCGACTACTTCCACGGCTCGCAGCGGGAGCGCTACCTCGGTCTGCAGGTCGTCTGCACGACCGTCGCCGCCACGCTCTTCTTCGGTCTCGGTGGCGCACTCGGGGCGCAGGACTGGCGGACGCCGTTCTGGCTCTACGCCGTGGGCCTGCCGTTGGCCCTGCTCGCCGCGCGGTACGTGTGGCAGCCCTCGCCGCAGGCCCGGGCCCGCACGACGGAGCTGCCTCCGCTGCCGTGGCGGCAGCTGGCCGCGCCCGTCGGCGTGACGCTGCTCGGTGGCCTGGTCTTCTACGTCCTCATCGTCCAGCTCTCGTTCGTGCTGGACGGCATCGGTGTCCGGTCCACGGCGACGATCGGTGCCGCCAGCGCGATCGCCTCGCTCGGCACCGCGATCGGGGCGTTCTCCTTCGGCCGGCTGGCCACGCTGGGGCCCGCGGTCACGGTGCCCCTGGCCTTCGGGCTGTCCGGTGTGGGGATCGTCGGCATGGGCCTGGCCGCCACCGTCCCGCTGGTCATCGCCTCCGCAGTCGTCACCGGCCTCGGCAACGGCCTGCTGCTGCCCTCCCTGCTGACCTGGGCGCTCGGCTCGCTGGGCTTCGAGCAGCGCGGCCGCGGGACCGGCGTGTGGACGTCGGCCCTCTTCATCGGTCAGTTCGTCTGCCCGCTCGTCGTCCTGGCGCTCAGCGGTGCCGTCGACGGGCTGGGTCCCGCGCTGGTGGTCGTGGGCGCCGTGGCCGTCGCCGCGGCCGCCGGCGTGCGCTCCCTCCGGCCGGTGCGCACGGTCGAGCCGGCGCCGGCCGCGCGCTGACCGACCGGACGGCGGCCTCGCGAGGACTCCCCGCGGGGGCGCCGTCGTGCCGGCTGCCCGTACCGCACCGGCCGGCGGCTCAGGGCCCGTCGAACAGCGTGACCTCGTCCGGCCGGGTGGTGAACGGGTTGGCCCACTCCGACGGCGTTCCGGTGATCGGCTGAGCGTCGGTCACCACCACGAAGGGAGTGCCCGGGTACACGGCCAGCACCCGGGTGGTCGAGGTCAGCGTCTCGGTGCGCTCGATCAGCTCGCCGCGCCGGAGCTGCTGCGTCCTCCGCTCGCCACGCAGTTCCGCCCCGACCTCGGCGACCCACCGGGCGCCGTCCTGCTCGAAGGCGATCGCCTGCACCCGCCGTGCCGGGGGAGCGGGCTCGCAGCCGGCGAACTCCGCGAGGGCCTCGTAGAGCCGCTCGGCCTGCTCGTCGTCGCTCGCCCGGGGCAGGAAGAAGGCAGCCATGGCCGCCATCCTCGCCGTCGGCACCGACAGGCCGGGACGGCTGTCAACCCCGGCCGGCCGCTGCTGCCCGCGCCACCCCGCGCGCGACCTCGGCGGCGGACACGGCGCGGACCCCGAGCGCCTCGGCGTCGGCGAGCCGCTCCGGCGTGACCTGCGAGGTCGCGTCCGGGACGACGACCACGCGGTAGTCCCGCTCGCTGGCGTCGAAGACCGTGGCGCGGGGGCAGTTGGGGAAGTTGCAGCCGGCCACGACCACGGTGTCGACGCCGAGCTGCCGCAGGTGGTCGTCCAGCGGGGTGCGGTGGAACGCGCTCCACCGCGGCTTCCACAGCACGACCTCGTCCGGGCCGACCCGCTGCAGACGGCCCGCCAGCAGCGCCTCGCTGTCGAGCTCGACCGCGGGCGCGGGCAGCAGGCCGGGGGCCACCCGGGCGCCTGCCGACCCCGGCCGCACGAGCGGCGCGCCGGCCCGGACGGCGGCCCGGCGGACGAGGTCGACGTCGTCCCCGGCGTAGAGCCGGACGACGTGCACGATCGGGCGCCCGGCCGCCCGGTAGGCCGCGACCAGCCGGGCCAGCTCGGGCAGGACGGCCGACGTGCCCGCGACCGCCGCGGCCCCGTCGTCGAGGAAGTCGGCCTGCGTGTCGACCACCAGGAGCGCGGAGGTCGCCAGGTGCGGCTCGGTGAAGGCGTCGTCCGTCGGGGGTGTGCCCATCGCGCCACCCTCCCAGGACCCCGCCAACGGGGGTGCTCCCGGACGCTCACCCCGTGCCCCGCATGGTGGGCAGCGTCCGAGTGCGGCGAGGAACGGTCCCCGGTCGCGCTCGTGTCGGGGCCGGAGCGCGAGCGTCCGGGGACGGAGGGGTCCGGCGCCGTCGGGCGTGATCGAGCGCCCGGTCAGTACGACCGCGGCAGCCCCAGCACCTTGGTGGCGACGAAGGCCTTGATCATGTTGTTGTGGACGGGGGCGACCTGGTACATGCGGGTCTCGCGGAACTTGCGCTCGACGTCGTACTCGTCGACGAACCCGTTGCCGCCGTGGGTGTCGAGGGCGACGTTGGCCGCGGCCCAGCTGGCCTCCGACGCCAGGTGCTTGGCCATGTTCGCCTCGGGCCCGCACGGCTCGCCGGCGTCGAAGAGCCGGGCGGCCTCGTAGCGCATCAGGTCAGCGGCGCGGACCTTCATGTAGGCGTCGGCCAGCGGGAACTGCACCCCCTGGTTGGCACCGATCGGGCGGCCGAACACCTCCCGCTCGTTGGCGTAGGCGACGGCCCGGTCGACGAACCAGTAGCCGTCGCCGATCGCCTCGGCGGCGAGCAGGATGCGCTCGGCGTTCCAGCCGTCGATGACGTACCGGAAGCCGGCGTCGACCTCGCCGATGACGTGGTCCGCGGGCACCCGCACGCCCCGGTAGGAGACCTGGTTGGTCGCGTAGTTGAACATCGTGCGCACCGGCACGACCTCCAGGGTCTCCGGCTGCTCGGCGCGCACCCGACGCAGGTCGACGAGGAAGAGGGTCAGCCCGCGCGTCCTGTCGGCCCCCCGCTCGCTGGTGCGGGCCAGCACGAGGGCGAGGTCGGACTCCTGGATCCGGCTGGTCCAGTTCTTGTGCCCGGTGATCACGAAGTCGTCGCCGTCGCGGGTGGCCGTGGTGGCGATGGCGGTGGTGTCCGAGCCGGCCGCGGACTCGGTGATCGAGAAGGCCTGCAGCCGCAGCTCGCCCGCGGCGATCAGCGGGAGGTGGGTCTGCTTGAGCGCGTCGCTGCCGTGCCGCAGCAGGGCGCCCATCGTGTACATCTGCGCGTGGCAGGCGGCCGAGTGCCCGCCGGAGCGGTTGATCTCCTCCATGACGACGGACGCCTCGGTCACGCCGAGGCCCGCGCCGCCGTACTCGGTCGGGATGAGGACCGCGAGCAGGCCGGCCGCGGTGAGGGTGTCGACGAACTCCTGCGGATAGCGGCGGTCCCGGTCGGTCCCGCGCCAGTAGGCGTCGGGGAAGTCCGCGCACAGCGCGCGGGTGCGGGCGCGCAGGATCCCCAGGGAGACCTCGTCGGTGCCGGCAGCGGGCATGGGCGTCCTCCCGGGGGTCGTGTCGGTGAGCGGCGGCGGCCTCCGGTCAGGACACGCGGCGGCTCCACGTCGGCTCGACGCGGGCCCACTCGCGCCCCCACCGCCGAGCGGCCCGGTGGGCGAGCAGCTCGCACAGCGCGGCGTGCAGCAGGCCGGCGGCCCCCACGCTGCCGACCCAGCCCAGCCCGACCAGCACGAGCGTGCTCCGCTGCACCTGCGCCGGGGTCATCGGCGCGCCGGTCGGCCGCCCGTCGGACGTCGTCCACAGCGGCAGGGTGTCGCCGACGCGGGTGGTCGGACGCGCGAGCACCTGCCCGTCCACCGGGGTCCCGTCAGGGGCGGTCCACCGCGCCGGGACGGGGACCCGGGTCCGCGGGGACACGTCGGCAGGGGCCACGACGTCGGCGGTCACGACGGCGGGGACCTGCGTGCGCTCGTCGGCCTGCTGCCGCGCCACGGCCGCCAGGTCGGAGCGGACGGCGGTCCCCACGGCGAGGGCGACCGGCACCGAGAACAGCACCACGAGCAGGACGACGACCCGCGACGCGAACTCCACCGTGTGGCTCGTCCGCTTGAGCGGGCCCGAGCCGAGCGTGAACCGGCGGACGCCGCGGGCGAGGGGATCGGACAGGGGCACGAGAACCGCCTCCCTCCGCGCGGGACCCCATGGTGCCAGCGGATCCCGCCCCGTCGGCCGGTGCGCGTCCCGGGTCGTGGCAGCCGCGTCAGCACGGCCGCGCCGGCGACGACGTCCGAGGCGACGGTGGCCG
>DATIMX010000304.1:0-6954 GCA_035474935.1 Geodermatophilus sp.
GCCCGGGACGCGCAGTCCCACGGCAGCCCCTTCGACGCCGTCCTGGCGGTCGGCGGCGGCTCGTCGATCGACACGGCCAAGGCGGTCGACCTCCTCCTCACCAACCCGGGCGAGCTGATGGACTACGTCAACGCCCCGGTCGGCAAGGCCAGGCCGCCCGAGCACCCGCTGCTCCCGCTGGTCGCCGTGCCCACGACCACGGGCACCGGTGCCGAGAGCACCACGATCTGCGTGCTCGACGTCCTCTCCCTGCACGTCAAGACCGGGATCAGCCACCCCGCCCTGCGCCCGCGGCTGGCCGTGGTCGACCCGTCGCTGACGCTGACCCAGCCGGCCACGGTCACCGCGGCGGCCGGGATGGACATCCTCTGCCACGCCCTCGAGAGCTACACCGCCCGCTGGTACACGACCTACGACCGCAAGGCGCCCGAGCAGCGCGTGCCCTACTGCGGGTCGAACCCGATCTCGGACATGTGGTCGGAGAAGGCGCTCACCCTGCTGGCCGGCTCCTTCCGGCGGGCGGTGCGGCACGGGGACGACGTGCAGGCGCGCGCCGACATGTCGATGGCGGCGACCTTCGCGGGCATGGGCTTCGGCAACGCGGGGGTGCACATCCCGCACGCCAACGCCTACCCGATCGCCGGGCAGGTGAAGGACTTCCACCCCAAGGACTACCCGGCGGACGAGCCGATGGTCCCGCACGGGATGTCGGTCGCGCTGACCGCGCCGGAGGCCTTCCGCTTCACCTTCGAGGCCTCGCCCGAGCGGCACGTGCGAGCGGCCCAGCTGCTGGCGCCCAACGCGGGTCTGCCCACCGAGGCGGTCGACTTCCTGCCCATGGTCCTGACCGACCTGATGCGCGACATCGACATCCCCAACGGCGTGGGCGCGGTCGGCTTCGGCGAGAACGACATCCCCGACCTGGTCGAGGGCACGATGAAGCAGCAGCGGCTGCTGGCGACCTGCCCCCGCGAGGTCACCGAGGACGACATCGCCGGCATCTTCCGCCGGTCCATGTCCCTGTGGTGATCAGCCGAGGCGGACGACGCTCTTGGTGACCTGGGCCGTGGCGACCAGCTCGCCGTCCACCACGGCCTCGGCGCGCATGAACGCGACCGCGCGACCGCGCCGCAGCACGGTGGCGGTGACGTCCACCCGCTTGTCGGCGGCCACCGGCCGCAGCAGCGACACGGTCTGGTCGTGGGTCACCGCGTGCTCGGCGTCGGACAGCCGGGGGAGCAGCGCGAGGTAGCTCGCGGTGTCCAGCAGCGTCGTCACCACGCCGCCGTGCAGCACCGCCGCCTGGTTCTGCGCCGGGCGGCCGACCGGGAACCACAGGCCGGCGGCGGGGTCGGCCGGGTCGCGCAGCTGCACGCCCAGGAAGCGGTTGAGCGGGATGTCGAGGACGGCCCGCACGCGGGCGGCGGTCTCGGTCTCGGACGGCACGCGGGACACCTCTCGTCGGGGACCGGCCGAGCCTCGCACGCGCCCGGGTCGGTCACTCCGCGGGCGGGGCGACCGGCTCCTCGAGCCAGTTCCAGCTGTGGTGGCTGAACAGGGTCTTGTTGCCCTGGGCGTCGTACACGACGAGGTGACCGGTGGCGGTGAAGCTGAAGCGCGCGTCGTCGTCGAAGCGGATCACTTCACCATCGGCTCGGTGGAGGTCGAAGGCCATGCCCGGAGCCTGGCACGAGAGCGGGCCGGCCACCGCCGATCCACCGCGGTGCGCCGCAGGCGGCCGGGACCGACAGCGGCGCCGACGACGCCGTCGGACGCGGCTCGTCCTCACACCCGGACCGTCCGCGTCACCCACAGCTGGGGGGTGACGAGCACGCGCCCGGACGGCGGCGTGGACCCGGGGACGGCGCCGAGGTCGGCGCTGCGGTCGCCGAGCCGCAGGGCGAGCGTGTCGGCGCGCTGGTCGAGCAGCAGGCGCACGTCCACGCCGTCCGTCGGCACCGCCTCGAGGACGAACCCGAGGTCCCAGGGCCCGCGCGGCCCGTGCACCGGGAGGTCGCGCCCGGCGACGCGCGCCTCGCGCACGGAGGCGCCGGCGGCGTCCACCCACAGGCCCACCGCGGGCGCGCCGCGCGCCGAACGCAGCCGCAGGACGAGCTCGCGGTCGGTGCCGCGCCGCGTGTCGGAGAGGACCGCGACCTCGGGGGGCGGCAGGTCCACGGCCGGGGCCGGCCCGTGCGCGAGCACCCGCCCGTCCGTGTGGGGGAGGACGTCGTCGAGCGCGGCGGGCGGCTCGGTCAGCAGCGACGCGCTCCACGCGCTGGGTGGTTCCCGCCGGGAGGCCCACAGCGCCTGGCCGGTGTCGGCGTCGAGACCGTAGAGGAGCTGCTCCTGGCGCGGCGGCGTCGCGCCCTCGCGGTTGACGACCAGCCCGGCTGCGGTGAGCACCGCCGCGAGGACCAGCGCTGCCACCGGCGTCCCCGCCGTCCGCCAGGCCCCTCGCCGGGCCCCCTGTCGGTCGGCCCGTGGCGGCCAGGCGAGGCCCACCACCGGCAGCACCAGGAGCACGAGCAGCCCGGCGAGCACGGCGCTGAACGGCCCGCCCAACCCCAGGCCGACGTCGAAGCCGAGCCAGGCGCCGGGACCCAGCAGCACGGCGACGCCCGCGGACGCCAGGAGCACCGCCGCGGCGCGCAGGCCGGTCCACCGGCGTGGCGAGAGGTCGTGCACGACGGCCCCGGCGGCAGCGCACAGGGTCGGCAGCACCAGCATGCCGGAGACGCCCGGGACGGTGAGGGCGACCAGGACCCCCGTGACCGCGAGGACGACCACCGCCCCGACGGCCACGGCGTCGAGGCCCGTCCAGCGGCGCAGCAGTCCCACCACCGTCAGCACCGCACCGACCGCGGCGAGCAGCACCGCCGCCTGGTAGAGCACGGGGCGGTACGGCTCCCCGACCACCGCGGAGGCCTGCCCGGGGTCGACGGCGAGCGCGGCCTGCCACACGCCCCACCCGGCCAGGCCGGCCGCGGCGAGCGCCGCGACCGCCCCGAGGGCGCCCAGGGCGGTACGGGGCAGCGTCAGTGCGCGCCGACGCCGGCGCAGGACCAGCACCGCGACGGCGAGGGTGAGGGCGGCGAACGCGAGGGGGACCTCGAGCCCCTGCGGGTAGCGCAGCAGCCCCCACGGCAGGGTGGTCACGACCTGCTCGGCGCCGCGGGGGACCGCCGTCAGGTCGGCGGCGGCGAGGTGCCGGGTCACCGCGAGGCTGACCTCGCCCATCTGCTGCACCGATGCGGGGCTCAGGTGCTCGAGGTCGTCGACGGGGGAGTGGTAGTGGGCTGCGCCGGCCGAGATGGCCGTGTCGAGCCCGTGCAGGCCGGCCGCGGCGAGGGGGGTGAGGTCGGTGTCGTTGGGCAGGGCCTCGAAGGCCGCTTCGGAGGCGGACTCCGCCATGGCCCCGGGGGCTCGGGCGAGGGCGTCGAGCAGGGCGCCGTTGGGCGACGTCGTCCGGAAGGTCGTCGGCGTGCCCCAGGCACCGCGGGCCTCGTGGTTGAGCACCACGGCGGTGCCGAGGGAGGCGGCGCGCTCGCGGGTGAAGGCCTCGGCCCCCAGCATTCCCGCCTCCTCGGCGTCGGTGAGCAGGACCACGACGTCGTTGCGGGGTGGTGCGACCCCCTCGGCGGTCAGGGCCCGGGCGATCTCGAGCAGCACTCCCATCCCCAGGCCGTCGTCGCCGGCCCCCGGTGCGGCGGCGACCGTGTCGTAGTGGGCGGCGAGCAGCACGGTCCCCGTGGGGTCGGTACCCGGCAGGGTCGCCACGACGTTGCGCACCAGCGCCACCGGTTGCGTGCCGGGTCGGCCGAAGTCGGTGGCCCCGACGGCCTGGTGCACCTCGGTGCGCCACCCCCGGGCGTCGAGGGCGGCCAGCAGGTGGTCGCGCACCCGGGCGTGCTCGACCGATCCGACCGGACGCGGGGCGACGGCCACCTGCTCGAGCTCGTCCATCGCCCGAGCGGCGCTGAACTCCTCCACCGGAGCCCCGGTGTCCCGTGGCTCGGCAGGGGCGAGGAACAGCACCGACACGACGGCGACGCAGAGGAGCCCGACGAGCGCGAGGACGCCGGCCGGCCAGGGCGCCCGCGGTTCCGGGGGAGTCGTCCTGCGCACGGCTGTCACCGGCCGGCGCTCACGTCGTCCCGGCCGAGGTCAGGAACTCGTGAGGACGACGAGCTGCCGGGTGGCCCGGGTCATCGCGACGTAGCGGTCGACCGCTCCCTCGATGCCCTCGCCGAACGCCTCGGGGTCCACGAGGACGACCAGGTCGAACTCGAGCCCCTTCGACAGCTCCGGGGTCAGCGACCGGACGCGGGACCCCGCCTGCACCCCTGCCCGGGAGGGGGGATCGCCGATGACGCAGGCGGTCCCCTCGGCGTGCGCGGCGAGCCAGGTGTCGAGGATCGAGTCCAGCTCCGAGGCCGATCCGGAGACGACGGGGACGCCGGTGCTGCGGATGGAGGTCGGCACGTTGGCGTCCGGGAGCACCGCCCGGATGACCGGCTCGGCCTCCGCCATGACCTCTGCCGGTGTCCGGTAGTTGACGGTCAGGGAGGCCAGGGTGACGTCGTCGAGCCCGATCCGTGCGAGCCGCTCCTGCCACGACTCCGGGAACCCGTGCCGGGCCTGGGCGCGGTCGCCGACGATGGTGAGGCTCCGGGACGGGCAGCGGAGCAGCAGCATCTGCCACTCGGCGTCGGTCAGCTCCTGGGCCTCGTCCACGACGACGTGCGCGAACGGGCCGGCGAGGGGGTCGGGGTCGGCGCCGGGGAGCGCGGCCTCGTCGACCAGGGCGTCGCGCAGGTCCCGGTGGCGCAGGCTCGTCATCAGCAGCAGCTCGGAGTCGTCCGCCGCGATCAGCTCGTCGATGACCCCGGCCATGCGCTCGCGTTCGGCGGCGACGACGGCGTCCTGCCGGCGCCTGCGCCGCGACGCCTGCGGGTCGCCGAGCCGCTGCCGTGCCGCGTCCAGCAGCGGCAGGTCGGACACCGTCCAGGCACGGGGGTCCTCCCGTTGCAGGGCCCGGACCTCGTGGGGGCTCAGCCAGGGCGCGCACCTCCGCAGGTAGGCCGGCACCGACCACAGGTCCCCGACGAGGTCGGTCCCCTCCAGCAGCGGCCAGGCGTGGTCGAAGGCCGTGCGCAGCGCCCGGTCCTGCTGCAGCGACCTGCGGACCTGGTCGGCGGGGACGTCGTCGTCGGCTTCGTGCGCGTCGGCCAGGATGGTGAGCAGCTCCTCCCAGACCTGGTCGCGCGCCTCGTTGTGCGGCGTACCGGGGTCCGGTGCCTCGAACGCCTCGGCCCAGTCGTCGGCGCTCAGCCAGACGTCGGACCAGGGCGTCTCGACCGTCATCCCCTCGCGAGGCGGTTCCTCGTAGAAGCGGACGGCCGTCTCGATCGCCTGCACCAGGTCCGCGGACGACTTCAGCCGGGCCACGTCCGGGTCGGTCTCGACCGCTGCCGCGGCTCCCTCGGGGACGAGGTCCCGCAGGGTGCAGGTCCGCACGCCCTCCTCGCCGAGGCTGGGGAGGACGTCCGCGACGTAGGAGAGGTAGGGCTGGTGCGGACCGACGACCAGCACGCCACCCCGGTGGTGACCGAGGCGGGGGTCGGAGTACAGGAGGTAGGCGGTGCGGTGCAGCGCGACGACCGTCTTCCCCGTACCGGGGCCGCCGTCGACGACGAGAGCTCCGCGGGACCCCGCCCGGATGATGGCGTCCTGGTCGGCCTGGATGGTGCCGAGCACGTCGCGCA
Source organism: Geodermatophilus sp. (assembly GCA_035474935.1). Lineage (GTDB taxonomy): Bacteria > Actinomycetota > Actinomycetes > Mycobacteriales > Geodermatophilaceae > Geodermatophilus. Next base: position 5,769 of record DATIMX010000304.1, read on the forward strand.
TCCGGGGTGACCGGCTGCTGCCCAGGCTGGCGATGAAGGCGGACTGGTCGTCGAGCGCGGCGGCGTGCCCGTCGAACCCGTCGGGGGTGAACACCTCGTCCCAGTAGTCCGTGATCCGGCCGCGGGTCCAGCGGTACCTGCGACGGCTCACCAGGCCCATCGGGTCGGCGTGGGTGGCTCCGAAGAACGGCTCGGCCGCGGGGGAGCGCCAGTCCACCAGCAGGCGCCGGCCCGCGCTGTCCGTGAGGCCGAGTCGTCCGACGTACACGGGCTCGGGGTCGTCCGCGCGGACGACGTGTCCCAGGCACAGGTCCAGGCCGAAGCGGCGCAGGGTGCGCAGGCGGGCGGTCAGCCGGTGGACCTCCAGGTCCCGGTCCAGCGCCGCCTGGCCGGTGCCGCCGGGCGCCCTGCGCTCGGCGGCGAGGCGGTCGGTCAGGTCGGCGATCGACTGCCGGAGGCTCTCCGCGACGGCCGCGAAGTGCTGCTCGTCGACGGCGATCAGCGCGGGGTCGGCCTTGTGGGACAGGGTGTCGGGCAGGTCGAACGCGCTGGTGGTCAGGGACTCCACGTGCGCTCCGATCGACTTCCCCGGGGACTCGAACGTCGGCGACGACACAGGCACTGGGCGACTCCGTTCCCGCAGGTCTCGGCCTCGGCCGGCGATTCTCCGGTCCGTCCCGGGTCTTGCCGCAAGTCCCCCCGTGAGCTATACGTTGAGGTGGCGGAGAGAAGTTCTCCTCGTCCCCGGGACGCCCGGTCACCCCGCCCATCGCGACGACCCCCGCCTTCCACCTGCTCCCGGCTGTCAGACGAGCGCCTGCCGCAACACGTCGGCGTTGTCGAGGTACCAGCGACGCGTGCCTTCGGCCCGTCTCATGGCCCCGCCGGCCAGGTACTCGGAGAAGGCTGGGTGGCCGTTCGCGGCCGCGGTCCCGACGATGTCGTACAGCCACTGGTGGTTGTGCAGGACCGCCGGGACGAGGGCCTCCCGGTCACCCCGGTCCAGGCCGTAGCTGTCCACGAAGAGCCGGAAGCGGGCGAGTGCCCGGCCGCGCCTGCTGTCGTCGATGTAGCGGTCCGGCCGCAGCGGGGCCCACAGTCGCGTGGCACACGCGACGTCCCACACCCGGCAGCCCGGGCTGGCGAGGTCGAAGTCGATCAGCGCGGCGGCCCGCCCGTCGCGGAA
>DATIMX010000305.1:0-1976 GCA_035474935.1 Geodermatophilus sp.
AGCTCCTGCATCTCGCGGGCCGGCAGGGAGGCGCCGGGCACGCTGATCAGCGTCAGCTTGTTGCGGCCCAGGCCCTCGACGACGGCGGCGATCTCGTCGCGGTCGACGAGGCGCGGGACGAAGACGACCGGCGCGCCGGCCTCGAGGTAGGCCCGGCCGCGGCGGATCGCCTCGGCGACGAGGTCACCGCGGTCGGCACCCTCGGCGGCGCGGACGAAGGTGTCGGTGCGGGCGTTGAGGACGAAGTCGATCCCGGCGTCCCGGCCGGCCCGCAGCACCGCCTCGACGGCGGCGACGGCCTCGTCCAGCGGCTTCATCTGGTCCTCGAGGTTGCCGCCGACGACACCGAGCCCGATGGCGCGGCGCGCGGTCTCGCCGGGGTCCCCGTAGCCGGCCTCCATGTCCATGCTCACCGGCAGGTCCACGGCGGCGGCGATCCGGCCGACCATGTCCAGGTGCAGGTCGAGCGGGATGTTCTCGCCGTCCTCGTAGCCGAACGTCGCGGCGATGCCGTGGCTGGCGGTGGCGAGGGCACGCACGCCGTCGGTGGCGGCCACGACCTGGGCGGAGACGACGTCCCACACGTTGGCGAGGACCAGGATCTCCGGGGCGGTGTGCAGGTCGAGGAGGGTGCGGGCGCGGGTGGCGAGGTCGGTCACGCGGCCACCGTACGGGCCGCGCCGGCGATCAGCCGCGGTCCCGCAGCGCCCGGAGCGCGGCCTTGCGCGCCTCCCCGGTGAGCCGGTCGAGGAAGACCTTGCCGTCGAGGTGGTCGACCTCGTGCTGCAGCGCGCGGGCCATGAGGCCGGTGCCCTCGAGGCGCAGCGGCTCGCCGTGCACGTCGAACCCCTCCACGACGGCGTGCATCGCCCGCACGGTGGGCGCCCAGATGCCGGGGATGGACAGGCAGCCCTCGTCGCCGTCCTGGGTCTCCTCGGACAGCTCGACGATCCGCGGGTTGACCAGGTGGCCGATGACGCCGTCGACGTTGTAGGAGAAGGCGCGCAGCCCGACGCCGATCTGCGGCGCGGCGACGCCGGCCCGGCCGGGGTCGGCGACGGTGTCCTCCAGGTCGCGCACGAGCGCGGCCAGCTCCTTGTCGAAGCTGCGCACCTCGTCGGCGGGGGTGCGGAGGACGGGGTCACCGAGCTCGCGGATGGGACGGATCGTCACGCAGGCCAGTCTCTCAGCCCAGGGACGGACGTCTCACCAGCACCATCTCGTCGCGGTGCACGATCTCCCGCTGGTACTCCGGGTCCAGCTCGCTGGTCTTGCGGCCCAGCAGCGGCGGCAGCTCCCGGGCGTCGTAGGCGACCAGGCCGCGGGCGACCACGACGCCGTCAGGACCGACCAACTCCACGGGGTCGTCGGCGAGGAACTCCCCCGCCACGTCGGTGATGCCGGCCGGCAGCAGCGAGGCACCGCGCTCGCGCAGGGCCCGGACCGCACCTTCGTCGAGGTGCAGCCGGCCGCGCGGGCGGGTGGCGAAGCGCAGCCAGAACTGGCGGGCGCGGGGCCGCGGCCCCATGACGGCGAAGCGGGTGCCCACCGGCTCCCCCGCCAGCGCGGCGGCGGACTGGGCGGTCGAGGTGACGACGACGGGGACGCCGGCGTGCGCGGCGATCAGCGCGGCCTCGACCTTGGTGGCCATCCCCCCGGTGCCCACGCCGTTGCGGCGGGCGGTGCCGAGGGTGACCTCGCCGAGGTCCGCGGGGTCGCGCACGGTGTCGATCAGCTGCGCCGGCCCCTGCCGCGGATCGCCGTCGTAGACGCCGTCGACGTCGCTGAGCAGCAGCAGCGCGTCGGCCCGGGCGACGTGCGCGACGAGCGCGGCCAGCCGGTCGTTGTCGCCGAACCGGATCTCCTCGGTGGCCACCGTGTCGTTCTCGTTGACGATGGGCAGCACGCCGAGGGTCAGCAGCCGCTCCAGCGTGCGCTGGGCGTTGCGGTAGTGGCTGCGCCGGGTGAGGTCGTCG
>DATIMX010000306.1:0-3964 GCA_035474935.1 Geodermatophilus sp.
ACCGGCGCCGGCGGCTCGATCTTGTTCTTGATGCCGTCGAGGCCGGCCATGAGCATCGCCGAGAAGGCGAGGTAGGGGTTGGCCGACGGGTCGGGCACGCGGAACTCGATGCGCTTGGCCTTGGGGCTGTCGCCGGAGATCGGGATGCGGCAGCAGGCCGAGCGGTTGCGGGCCGAGTAGACCAGGTTGATCGGGGCCTCGTAGCCGGGCACCAGGCGGTGGTAGCTGTTGACCGTCGGGTTGGTGAAAGCCAGCAGCGACGGGGCGTGGGCCAGCAGGCCGCCGATGTAGTGGCGGGCGGTGTCGGACAGGCCCGCGTAACCGGTCTCGGCGTGGAAGAGCGGCTCGCCGTCCTTCCAGAGCGACTGGTGGCAGTGCATGCCGGAACCGTTGTCACCGAACAGCGGCTTGGGCATGAAGGTGGCGGTCTTGCCCTCGGCCCAGGCGGTGTTCTTGATGATGTACTTGAACAGCATCAGGCTGTCCGCCGACCGCAGCAGCGTGTCGAACTTGTAGTTGATCTCGGCCTGGCCACCGGTGCCGACCTCGTGGTGACCGCGCTCGAGCTCCAGCCCGGCCCGGGTCAGGTTGCTCATCATCGTCGCGCGCAGGTCGCTCTGGTGGTCGTAGGGCTCGACCGGGAAGTAGCCGCCCTTGGGCCGGGTCTTGTAGCCCAGGTTGGGGCCGCCGTTCTCGCCGGTCAGCGACCCGGAGTTCCAGGAGCCCTCGACCGCGTCGATGTGGTAGTAGCCCTCGTTGATGCCCGTCGAGTGCCGGACGGAGTCGAAGACGTAGAACTCCGCCTCGGGGCCGAAGTAGGCGGCGTCGGCGATCCCGCTGCTGGCGAGGTAGGCCTCGGCCTTCTTCGCCACGTTCCGCGGGTCCCGGCTGTAGGCCTCCCGGGTGATCGGGTCGTGGATGAAGAAGTTGACGTTGAGCGTCTTGTGCCGGCGGAACGGGTCGAGGAAGGCGCTGTTGGCATCCGGCAGCAGCAGCATGTCGGACTCGTTGATCGCCTGGAACCCACGGATCGAGGACCCGTCGAAGCCGAGGCCGTCGGAGAACGTGTCCTCCCCGAAGGTCGACGCGGGGATCGTGAAGTGCTGCATGACGCCGGGCAGGTCGCAGAAGCGGACGTCGACGTACTCGACGTCGTTGTCGCGAATGTAGGCGGCGACCTCGTCGGGACTGGTGAACATCGATCCTCCGGGTTGGGGCGGACAGCCGGTGCCGAACGTACGAGCGGGCGGTTGCCCTCGGGTGTCTCGGGTGTTTCGGGCCGGTAACAACGCCCACGGCGTGTCGCCGAGCCGTACTTCCTCGGCCCCCTGCAGGCCCCGCTGCGATGCTGCGAGCAGCGGGGGCAGCGGGTCCGCTCACTACGCTGAGGTCCATGGTCCGGGACGTGCAGCCACCCTCTCAAGAGCGCCCGCGCGGCGCCGCACTGGGGCTGCCCGCCGAGGGGCCCGGCTCGCTGGCCTCGTTCGGCAGCCGGATCGGCGCCTTCCTCGTCGACGCCGTGGCCGCGGCGCTGATCGCGGGCCTGTTCACCGCACCCTCGCTGCCCGGCAACTGGAGCCTGCTGCCGTTCGGGCTGATCACCGTCGTCACGCTCGTCGCCTTCGGGCAGACGCCCGGGATGCGGCTGCTCGGCCTGCGGCTCGCGCACCCGCGGGCGGGGGAGCGGCTGGCGCTGTGGCGGGCCGTCGTCCGGACGGCGCTGCTCATGCTGCTGGTACCCGCGCTCGTGGTGGACGCCGACGGCCGCGGGCTGCACGACCGGCTGACCGACACCGCCGTCGTCCGCGACGCGTGATCGTCCGTCGGGAGCGGCCGGCCGACTCCGCCGCCGTCCACGCGCTGCACGCCGCCGCCTTCCGGCCGCCCGGCGCGTCGCCCGACGCCGACGTCGTCGAGGCCCGGCTGACCGACGAGCTGCGCGAGGACGCCGGCTTCCTGCCGCACCTGTCCCTCGTCGCCACGGACGGCGGCGCGGTGGTCGGGCACGTGATCGCCACCCGTGGCCGGCTGGAGCCTCTCGGCGTCCCGGCGCTCGGGCTGGGTCCGCTCGGTGTCCTCCCCGCAGCGCAGGGCAGGGGCGTGGGCACCGTGCTGGTGCACGCGCTGCTCGCCGTGGCCGAGGCGGCCGACGAGCGGCTGGTCGCGCTGTTGGGGGCGCCGGGCTACTACCGGCGGTTCGGCTTCGTCGCGGCCGCGACCGTGGGGGTGGCCGCGCCCGACCCGGCGTGGGGCGAGCACTTCCAGGCCCGGTGGCTCGGCGATCGGCGCACCGAGGGCACGTTCCGGTACGCGGACCCCTTCCGCCGGCTCTGACGGCCTCCCTGCAGGGGCCCACCGCGAGCTTGCGAGCGGTGAAGGGCAGGGGGATCCCTTCTCAGCGCCGGCGGACCTGGCGCTGGCTGACGGTCATCTGGCGGCCGCCGGGCAGCGGGCCGCCGGGCACCGGCATCCGCGAGCCGCCGAGCGCGGCGACCCGCTTGCGCAGGGCGTTGAGCTGCCCCCCGTCGAGGTTGCGCGGCAGCTTCATCACGTGGGCGCTGAGCTTGCGCAGCGGCACCTGACCCTCCTCGTCGCCGACGAGGACGTCGTAGATCGGGGCGTCCCCGGCGATGCGGGCGAGGCGCTTCTTCTCCTGGGCCAGCAGCGGGCGGACCCGTGACGGCGCGCCCTCGCCGACCAGGATCACGCCGGGACGGCCCAGCACCCGGTGGACCGCGTCGAGCTGGGTGGTGCCGGCGACGCCCGAGGAGACCTGCCAGTCGCCGCGCATGCCCTCGAGGACCCACGCGGCCGCGCCGGGCTGGCCCTCGACCTGGCGGTAGGCCGAGCCCTGCGCGCGGCGACCGAAGAGGATCAACGCGGCCAGCGCGCCGAAGAGGATGGCGATGGGCAGGAAGAGGAACGGCGAGCCGAGCAGGATGGCGATCAGCTCGATGACCGCGGCCACCGCCACGAAGGCGATCAGCATCAGCCAGGGCAGCTTGGGGTCGTTCTTGCGGGTCAGCGAGTAGGCCTGCTTCATCATGCGGGCCTGGTCGCCGACCTTCTTGAGGCGGCCGACCTTGGGCCGGCCGTCCTTGCCGACCTTCGTCGCCCCCTTGCCGCGGCCTCGGGAGCCGGGCCTGGTGGCGGCCTTGCCGGTGCCGGACGGCGCGGGGGAGTCGGTGGGCCTGCTGCGTGCCATGTCCCCAGGATAGGGGCGCGCGCGGCCGGCCCCGGTGCGCCGGCCGCGACGTCCTCAGATCGAGCGGGTGAGCCCGCGCGCCTCGACGGCCTGCTGGTACAGCCGGCCCGCCCGGTAGGAGCTGCGCACCAGCGGCCCGGCGAGCACGCCGGGGAAGCCGATCTCCTCCGCCGTCTGCTGGAAACCGACGAACTCGTCGGGCTTGACCCAGCGGACGACGGGGTGGTGCCGCGGCGAGGGCCGCAGGTACTGGGTGATGGTCAGCAGGTCGCAGCCGGCCTCGTGCAGGGCGCGCATCGTCTCGACGACCTCGTCGGGCTCCTCGCCCATGCCCAGGATGAGGTTGGACTTGGTGACCAGCCCGGCCTCACGGGCGGCGGTGACGACGGCCAGCGAGCGCTCGAACCGGAAGCCGGGGCGGATGCGCTTGAAGATCCGCGGCACGGTCTCGACGTTGTGCGCCGGGACCTCGGGGCGGGAGGAGAAGACCTCGGCGAGCTGGCCGGGGTCGGCGTTGAAGTCGGGGATGAGCAGCTCGACACCGCATCCCGGGACGGCGGCGTGGATCTGCCGCACCGTCTCGGCGTAGAGCCAGGCGCCGCCGTCGGGCAGGTCGTCACGGGCGACGCCGGTGACCGTGGCGTAGCGCAGCTGCATCGTGGCGACGCTCTCGGCGACCCGGCGCGGCTCGTCGGCGTCGAACTCGGCGGGCTTGCCCGTGTCGATCTGGCAGAAGTCGCACCGCCGGGTGCACTGGTC
>DATIMX010000307.1:0-1848 GCA_035474935.1 Geodermatophilus sp.
GGCCTCCAGCGCTCCTCCGGCGAAGCCGGGCCAGCGCGGCGGCGCCGTCCGGGCGAGGTCCGGCTGCAGCACCGGGCGCCCGGTCTGCGAGGCGTCCACGCACGGCCCCTCCCCCAGGGTGAACTGGAGCTCCTCCAGCACCCTCGCGGCGCCGTCGGTCGCAGCGACGATCCCCGCCGGGCCGTCATCGGTCATCAGCGCGAGACCCACCCCGCTCACCGGCAGGGAACGGACGCAGGCGGCAGCCAGGCTGGCCGGCACGCCGGGGCCATCAGGCGACTCGGCCCAGGCCGCGCGGAGGATCTCGGCCACTCGTATCGACGCCACGCGCACCTCCAGCCTGCACCGCTGCGGGCCTGGCCCGGCGACCAGCATGCCCGGCGCCCGGGACGCCCGGTGGCGCCGGCCGCCTCGCTCGCGAGGCGCGGCGTACCGGCGGCGGGCGCTGCCGTCCGGTCAGCCGGACGGTGTCGGCCGGTTGCGCAGGACCACCGTCGTACCCCGTGACCCGACGGTGAGCGTGGCGTCGGCCAGGAATCCGATCATCTGCAGTCCGCGGCCGCGGTGGCCCCCGGTGAACGGTGTCTGCCAGCGACCGTGGTCCTGGACCACGATGCGAGCCCAGTGCTCACCGACCTCGGTGAGGACGTCGAAGAAGGGCAGCGTGGGGCGGTGGGCGTGCTCGACGGCGTTGGCGCCGGCCTCACCGGCGGCCAGCACCAGGTCCTCGAGCTCGTCGTCGGGCAGACCGGACACGTCGAGGAGGGGGCGCAGCTCCAGCCGCATCGCCCGGACCGACGTGGGGATCGACGGCCAGCGCCACTGCCGGCGCTGCCACCACGGCGGTCCGGGCGAGGAGGTCGACACCGGCAGCCAGGGCCCGGAGGCAGCGGCCGGGTAGGCAGCGGGGCCGTCGTCCGCGGTGTGGACGTCGAGCCCGGCAACGTGGGGCAGAACCTCGACCGGGACGCGAAGGGAACTCGCCGCCGTGCCCTCGATCCGCCGATGGCCGTTGCGGTCCGTCACGGGCATCCGCGGCCAGCCCGGTCGCGGCTCAGGGGCAGCGGCCGTGCCCTGACCGGAAGGGCGGAGCGGTTCCACGGGGGCGCCGTGGTCCAGGCCGGCGTAGTAGCGGCGGAGCTCCTCCTCCTGATGTCGGTCCAGACGCCTGGCGGACCCGTCCGCGGGCGGAGCGCCGGAGACGTCGGCCGCCGTGTAGGGCACCTGGACGGACCCGTCGAGCAGACATGCCCCCGTGAGCGGGACGACGACCGCGTCCCCGGGGGGAGGTCCGCAGGCCACGGTCATGTAGGCCGGTTCGCTCGTCCGCACGTCCAGGACCACGTCCACGATGCGTCCCACGGACTGACCGGCGCTGTCGACCACCCGCGCTCCGTCGGCCATGACGGTGCGGATCTGCTGCCGCGTGATCACGGTGTCCTCACGACGGCGCTGCTCGGCCGGGCACCATGGGGGGCGCGCAGGGGCCCGGGTGGTGCCTGCGACCGGCTGCCGCGATCCCGTGGTGACTGAGGGCGGACCTGGCCGGGGACCGGCGGACCCCACGGAAGGGCCATGGGGGCGACGTCGGCGGAGGCGAGGTCGATGGAGGCGCGCACGGAGTTCTCCCCAGGAAACCGGTGAGGTCGCCGGGTCCGGGGCCACCCATGAGCGGCTACAGCCGCTCCCGGCGCCGACTGTACGCGGCGAGGTCGGCTCCCGACAGTCGTCGTCACGGTGTGCAGCCGGGCCGGGGACCACCGGGTTCTCACCGGCGCACGGTCATGCCAGCGGTCCGGCAGCCGGGCCACCTGGGAGCGGCCGAGGCCGTACTCCGCGATGTCGACC
>DATIMX010000308.1:0-2391 GCA_035474935.1 Geodermatophilus sp.
CCGGCCGCGCCTGCTGTCGTCGATGTAGCGGTCCGGCCGCAGCGGGGCCCACAGTCGCGTGGCACACGCGACGTCCCACACCCGGCAGCCCGGGCTGGCGAGGTCGAAGTCGATCAGCGCGGCGGCCCGCCCGTCGCGGAAGACGACGTTGTCCAGGTTGACGTCGTTGTGGCTGATGAGCTGCCCGGCGAAGGGTGGGGGCGGCGACGGCGGCCACAGGTGCGGCGCCGGGGAGAAGGTGCTGACCGCCCGGTGGTAGTCGCGCAGGAGGTGGGCGACGCTGACGAGCGCCTCGTCGGTGAGGGCCCAGGCCGGATAGGGCGGCGTGATGGCCGTCCCGGGCACGTAGGAGAGGACCTCCCGCGCCTGCTCGTCCACGCCGAGGAACCGGGGGGCACCGTCGAACCCGACGTCGGCGAGGTGGCGCAGCAGAGCGTGGGTGGCCGGACTCGTGGCGCGCTGGGGCCGCCGGACGGTGTCGCCGACGCGCACCACCTGTCCGCGGTTGGCGGTACCGCCCAGGAGGAGGACCTCGGATTCCGTCTCGCCCGGCATCGGCCTCCTCAGGTCGTCCACGGCCGGTCGGCGCAGGCGCTCACTCCTCGAGGACGGTGTGGGCCAGGGCCGTGTGCGTCACGATGCCACCGACGAGACCGCTGCGGAGCGCGGCGCGGACGGCGGGGCCCTTCGACTCGCCGTAGGGGATGACGATCACCTCGGGGATCGCCCGCATCTGCTCGGCGTCGATGCCGATCATCCGCTCGGACAGCTCGGTCCGGATGGCCTCGCCGTCGGCCGAGAGGAAGACGCCGGACACGTCGGCGCAGACCCCCAGGCGGTGCAGTTCCGTGCGGTCGTCCTCGGACAGGGCGTCGTACAGGGTGGACTGGCCGGGCTTCCAGAGACCGACCCCGGCCACGGCCTTGGTCACGAGGGGGAGCTGGGCGAAGGCGCGCGCCACCTCGGGCTGACCCCGGAGAGCCCGCGCGGTGGCCGCGTCGGGGACCGTGAAGGGCGCGTAGAAGACGTGCGCCGCACCGCCCGATGCGCTGGCGACCTCCCGGACGACGTCCACCGACGTGTCGGGTCCGTCCGGCAGCGAGAGCGCCCCGGTGAGCTGGACGACCGGCGTCCCGGGGAGTGGCGGCAGGGCCCGGGCCATCGCGCTCACCGCCCGGGCCCACGCCAGGCCGAGCACGTCCTGCGGCGTGATGATCTCCGCGAGCAGCCGGGCCGCCGCCCGCCCGAGGTGTCCACGGAGCGAGTCGGCGTCGTCGTCGGGGGTGTCGACGACGACCGAGTGCTGCAACCCGAACCGGTCCTGCAGCCGCGCCGACAGGTCGACGTCGATCTCGCCCTCGTGGCGGATCTCGATGCGCACCAGCCCGCTCTCGCGGGCCGTGTCGAGCAGCCGGGCGACCTTGAAGCGGCTCAGGCCGAACTCCGCGGCGATCTCGACCTTCGACCGGCCGTCGAGGTAGTACCGCCGTGCGACGGATGCCGTGAGGACGACCCGGGCCGGACCGTCGTGCACCTCTGCCATGTGCCACTCCTGCTCATCTGAGCGTCTCGGTGCTCACTATGGCACACCTCTTGACGTCACCCGTTCGCGTGATGAGACTCACCTCACACACATCTGAGACCCCCTCTGCTCATATGAGCGAGCGTGTGGTCGGCACAGGGGAGGACTGCACCGTGCACAGACACGTGCGACCTGCACTCGCCGCTGCGACGGCGACCGCACTGGCCCTGGGGGTCGGCGGCTGTGCCGGCTGGGGCGGGGGTCCTGCTGGCGGTGGGGCGGACACCATCAACGTGCTGATGGTCAACAACCCGCAGATGGTCGACCTGCAACAGCTGACCGCCGAGCACTTCACCGCCGAGACCGGCATCTCGGTCAACTACACGGTCCTGCCCGAGAACGACGTCCGGGACAAGATCAGCCAGGAGTTCTCCAGCCAGGCCGGGCAGTACGACGTCGCGACGCTGAGCAACTTCGAGATCCCCATCTACGCCCGGAGCGGGTGGATCGCCCCGTTGGACGACTACGTCGCCGCCGATGCCGAGTTCGACCAGGACGACGTCCTGGCCCCCATGACCGCGTCCCTGTCCGGGGATGACGGGCGGCTCTACGGCGAGCCGTTCTACGGCGAGTCCTCCTTCCTCATGTACCGCACCGACGTCCTGGCGGCCGCCGGCATCGAGATGCCGGCGAACCCGACCTGGCAGGAGGTCGCCGACATCGCCGCGCAGGTCGACGGCGCCGAGCCGGGGATGGCCGGGATCTGCCTGCGCGGCCAGCCCGGCTGGGGGCAGGTGTTCGCGCCGTTGACCACGGTGGTCAACACCTTCGGGGGGACCTGGTTCACCGCGGACTGGGAGCCGCAGGTG
>DATIMX010000309.1:0-11685 GCA_035474935.1 Geodermatophilus sp.
GGGCCCCGGATCGCCTCCCTGATCGCGGCGAGGAGCGACGAGTCCGATTCCACGACGCGTACCTCGATCCGGCTAGCGCAGCGGTCGGAACGCCGCGCGGACCTCGGCGCTGAACAGCTCGGGTTCCTCCCAGGCCGCGAAGTGCCCGCCGCGGTCGACCGCGTTGTAGTAGACGACGTTGGGGTAGGCGCGTTCGACCCAGCTGCGCGGCGTGCGCCAGATCTCGCCGGGGAACGACGTGAAGCCCACGGGCACCGTGACGTCGGGTGGGGCCTGTGCCGCCGCGGCCGCCGTCGCGGTGGCGCCGTACGCCTCCCAGTAGGACCGGGCCGCCGAGGCTCCGGTGCCGGTCAGCCAGTACAGCGTGATGTTGTCGAGGACGTGGTCGCGGGTGAGGTTGCCCGACGGCTGTCCGTCGACGAAGGCGCGGGCGATCTTGTAGTAGGCGTCGGTGTCGTGGTCGAGCATCCAGGCGGCCAGGGCGACGGGTGAGTCGAGCAGGGCGTAGCCGATCGTCTGCGGCCGGGTGGCCTGCTCGAGGAAGTAGGCGAAGCCGCTGGTCCGGAACGTCTCGACCGCGTCGGCCGCCGCGCGTTCCTGCTCGGTGTCCGTCGGCTGGGGACCGGCCAGCGCCGACACGAGCAGGTTGAGGTGGATGCCGAGCAGGCCCTCGGGGGCCTGGCGGCCCATCGCGTCGGTGACGCCAGCGCCCACGTCACCGCCCTGGGCGACGTAGCGGGTGTAGCCGAGGCGGCGCATCAGCTCGGCCCAGGCGCGCCCGACGCGGGCGACGTCCCACCCGATCTCCCGCGGCTCCCCGGAGAAGCCGTAGCCGGGCAGGGAGGGCAGCACGACGTCGAAGGCGTCCTGGGCGCGGCCGCCGTACGCGGTCGGGTCGGTGAGCGGGCCGATGGAGTCGAGCAGCTCGATGACCGAGCCGGGCCAGCCGTGCGTCACGACCAGCGGGAGTGCGTCGCGGTGCGGTGACCGGACGTGGACGAAGTGGATGTCCACCCCGTCGATGTGGGTCGTGAACTGTGGCAGCGCGTTCAGCCGCGCCTCGATCCGGTGCATGTCGTAGTCGTTCGCCCAGTAGCGGCAGAGCTCCTGCATCGTCGCCAGCTGCACGCCCTGCGACCGGTCGTCGACCAGCTCTCGGGTGGGCCAGCGCGTCGCGGCGATGCGGCGGCGCAGCTCGACCAGCGCGCTCTCGGGCGTCTCGATCCGGAACGGGCGGACCGCTGCGGCGGCTGCAGATCGCTCGGTTGTGGTGGCCACGTGTGCCTCCTGTGTCGACGAGGCCGCCAAGCGTGACGACCTCGTCGCCACCTCGCGCCCGTGGAAGTCCCTGGTCCTTCCCGGTCCGCTCCCCGGTCGCCGGATCCGTGATCGGCGAGGTGGATCCACCCCGGGTGGCCGAGCGGTGCTGCGGTCCACCCCGCGCGGACCAGGGGACGGTGGACGGGCGCCACCGTCCCCCGTCCGGATCAGCGCAGGGACCGGAACGCGGCGCGCATCTCCTCGGCGAAGATCTGCGGTTCCTCCCAGGCCGGGAAGTGGCCGCCGCGCTCGGCCTCGTGGAAGTAGACGAGGTCGGGGAACGCCCGCCGGGCCCACGTCTCGGGGGCCCGGAAGAGGTCGTCGTCCGGACACACCGTGATGGCCACGGGCATCCTGATCGTGTCGGTCCTCTGCCCGGCCGCGCTGATCAGGCTCTGTGCCCGGTTCTCCCAGTACAGCCTCGCCCCGGAGGCCACGGTGTTGGTCAGCCAGTGCAGGGAGAAGTTGTCCAGCACCTCGTCCACGGTCGGCGTCTGTGCGGGGTCCCTGCCGTACGTCCACTTCCCGAACCCGCCGTGCACGAGCATCCACCCGGCGAGCCCGGCGGGGGAGTCCGTGAGGCCGTAGCCGACCGCCTGCGGTCGCGCGGTCATCATCTGGTAGTAGCCCCAGCCGCCGGTCGCGAGGAACCTCCGCACGTCGTCGAAGGCCGCCTGTTCCTCCTCGGAGAGTCCCGCCGGTGCGGGCCCGCCGCTGGCGATCGCCGCAGCGGCATCGGGCGGGAACACCGCCGGCAGGTTGGTGTGGATGGCGAGCAGTCCCTCGGGCGCCTGCCGTCCCATCGCCTCGACGACGCCGGCTCCCCAGTCGCCGCCCTGCGAGACGTAGCGCTCGTACCCCAGGCGCTTCATCAGCACGCCCCAGGCACGCCCGATCCGTTCCACGTCCCAGCCGGTCTCCGTCGGTCGTGACGAGAACCCGTAGCCCGGCAGGGACGGGATGACGACGTCGAAGGCGTCCTCCGCCCGACCGCCGTACGCCGTCGGGTCGGTGAGCGGAGCGATGACCTTGATCTGCTCGACGACCGAGCCCGGCCACCCGTGGGAGATGATCAGCGGCAGCGCGTCCTCGTGGCGGGAGCGGACGTGGAGGAAGTGGACGTCGACCCCGTCGACGGTCGTCATGAACTGCGGCCAGGCGTTCAGCTGCGCCTCGCCCCTGCGCCAGTCGTACTCCGTGTGCCAGTACTCGACGAGCTGCTGCAGGTCGGCCAGCTTCGCGCCCTGGGACCGATCGGGCACGGTCTCCCTGTCGGGCCACCGCGTCGCGGCCAGGCGCCGGCGGAGGTCGTCGAGGTCCGACTGCGGCACGTCCACCCGGAACGGGCGGACGGCGGCGGTGGAGGCGTCCTGCGTGGTGTCGACGGGCGGTTTGGTCGTCGTGGTCATGGTCGTCGTCCTCCCTGACGAGTTCGCTCGGGCACGTCGAACGTCGTGCCGTCCGCGGGGCGTCGCGCCCGTGGAAGGCCCTGGTCCGCTGCCTGCCGGCCTGGACCCAGTGAGGGGAGGGCGGGGAGCACGTCGGCTCGGCCGACCGGGGGACGTGTACCGGTGCCCGGCTGACCGGGGGGCGGACCAGGGGTGTCGACGGGTGCGACGGGCAGGGGGAGCGACCAGTCTCCGTGCCGTTCCCTCCACTGCGCACCCTGGTCGGTCGAACGGAGGCCTCCTCGATGAGCGTGTTCGAACGTCTCCGTCTGCACATGCCCTCGCTCGGCGGGGCGACCGACTGGATCAACTCCGAGCCGCTCGGTCCCGACGAGCTGCGCGGGCACGTCGTCCTCGTCGACTTCTGGACGTTCACCTGCATCAACTGGCTGCGCACGGAGCCGTACGTCCGTGCGTGGTCGCAGGCCTACCGGGACGACGGGTTGGTCGTCATCGGGGTCCACACGCCGGAGTTCTTCTTCGAGCACGAGATCGACCGCGTGCGGAAGGCGACGCAGGAACGAGGGATCGACCACCCCGTCGCGGTCGACAACGACTACGCGATCTGGAGCGCCTTCGACAACCACTACTGGCCGGCGCTGTACTTCGTCGACGCGGGCGGCGTGATCCGCGACCACCACTTCGGCGAGGGACGCTACGAGCAGTCGGAGCGGGTCATCCAGCGGCTGCTCGGGGTCGAGCGTGAGCTCGTCGAGGTGCAGGGGCACGGCGTGGAGGCGGAGGCCGACTGGGACCACCTGCGGTCGCGGGAGACCTACCTCGGGTACCAGCGCGGCGAGCGCTTCGCGTCGGCGGACCGCGCAGCACTGGACAACCCGGGCACCTACGAGCTCCCCGGGGACCTGCGCCCCGACCACTGGGGCCTCGGTGGCGAGTGGACGGTGCACGAGGAGCACATCGCCCTCCACCGGGCCCCCGGGAGCATCGCCTACCGCTTCCACGCGCGCGACGCGCACCTCGTGCTGTCCTCCCGGACGCGAGAGCCGATCCCCTTCCGCGTGCTCCTCGACGGGGAGGTCCCGGGCCCGTCACACGGCGTGGACGTCGACGAGGGCGGGGACGGCGTGCTCCGCGACGGCCGCCTGTACCAGCTCGTGCGCCAGCACGACGCGGTCCGCGACCGGACTTTGGAGATCACGTTCCTCGAGCCCGGCGCCGAGGCGTTCGTCTTCACCTTCGGCTAGGGGGAACGGCCGCAGACGGTGGACGGCTACCGCTGCCCGAGGGGCTGCAGGTCCAGGCCCGCCAGGGTCTCCGGGGCGGCGAGCAGGTCGATCGCGGTCACGACGCCGTCCTCGACGGTGAAGGCGAAGACCACCTGCGGCGCCCCCCTCAGCGACCACACGGCACCCGGCACGCCGTCGACGAGCACGAGCCGCGCGGCCCGCGCCCGGCCGGAGAGGAACCGGGCGACCGCCGTCGCCCCGCGCACCTCGGCCTCGCTGCCCATCCGGGTGGCCACGGCGTCGGACCGCAGCACCGCCTCCGGGTGCAGGAGCTCGAGCAGGGCGGAGAACTCCCCGTTGCGGGCCGCGTCGAGGAAGGCCGCGACCACCTCCCGGCGCCGCTCGGTGGCGTCGGGCAGCTCGGCTCCGCGCACGCGCCGCCGGGCCCGGCTGGCCAGCTGCCGGGCGGCGGCGGGGGAGCGGTCGACGATGGGCGCGATCTCGTCGAAGGGCACGTCGAACAGGTCGTGCAGCACGAAGGCCAGCCGCTCGGCGGGCGCCAGCTGGTCGAGGACGACGAGCAGCGCCAGCCCGACGGAGTCGGCGAGCACCGCCTCCTCGGCGGGGTCGGCGACGGCGTGCAGGCGGGCCGGGGGCGCGTCGTCGAGGGGGTCCTCGCGGCGGGAGGCCCGGGCGCGCAGCTGGTTGAGCGCCACCCGGGCCACGACGGTCGTCAGCCAGGCGCCGAGGTCGGCCACCTCGGCGGTGCCGGCCCGGCTGACCCGCAGCCAGGCCTCCTGGACGGCGTCCTCGGCCTCGGCGCGCGAGCCGAGCAGGCGGGAGGCCACGGCGGTCAGCCGGTCGCGGTGCGCCTCGAACCGCGCGGCGAGGACGTCGTCCCCGGTCATGAGAGTCACATCCCCCGGTCGGCGGGTGTCAGGGAGGTGGGAGACCCGACCCGACCATCCGAGGAGCACATCATGACGACCGGGATCCGCACCGTCATCTACCCCGTGGCCGACCTGGCCCGCGCGAAGGCGCTGTTCGGCGCCCTGCTCGGTGCCGACCCGGTGGTGGACGCGCCGTACTACGCCCAGTTCGACGCCGACGGCCAGGCGATCGGCCTGGACCCGCACGGCCACCGGCACGGGCAGTCCGGCCCGGTCGCCTACTGGCACGTGGACGACGTCGCACAGAGCCTCGCCGCCCTCGTGGCGGCCGGCGCCGAGACGGTGCAGGACCCCACCGACGTCGGCGGCGGCCACCTCGTCGCCCTGGCCAGGGACGGCGACGGCAACCTGATCGGCCTGCGCCAGGCGGGCTGACCCGCCCGGCGCGCACCCGGCCGCGTGGGCGAGCGGTGCGGCGCACCGCGGCGCAGGGCGGCCCGGACGGCCGGGGACGGGCAGGCCCCGCCCGGCCGTTCCCGTGCCAGGCTGTCGCCATGACCGTGGAACGGACGGTCCAGCTGCAGTTCGAGGACGCGGCGCGGACGGCCGGCACCCACAGCAACCTCTCGGCCGTCCGCAGCGACGGCGCCGTCCTCTGGGTGGCCGGCGACGAGACCGCGACGATCGAGCGGCTGGTCGCCGACGATCCCGGGGAACCGCGTCGATACGGGCGGCACACCGGCGTCCGGCTCGCCGACCTCGTGGCGCTGCCGGGCACCGAGGACGACGAGGAAGCCGACATCGAGGGCCTGGCCCGGCACGGCTGCTTCCTGTGGGCGGTCGGGTCGCACAGCCTGCGCCGCAAGCAGATCAAGGCCGGGCACAGCGGCGAGAAGGCGCTGCACCGGCTGGCCCGTGTCTCCGGCCAGCCCAACCGGCAGGTGCTCCTCCGACTGCCGGTCGCCGTCGTGGACGGCCTGCCGACCGTCGTGCCCGAGCTGGAGGAGGACGGGGTACGGCACCGCGCGGCCTCCTTCGGCGTCCACGGCACCGACCTGCGGGACGTCCTGGCCGACGACGAGCACCTGGGCCCGTTCCTGCCGCTGCCGGGCAAGGACAACGGGCTGGACGTCGAGGGCATCGCGGTCGCCGGGTCGCGGGTGTACCTGGGCCTGCGCGGGCCGGTGCTGCGCGGCTGGGCCGTGGTGCTGGAGCTGCGCCCCGAGGTCGACCCCGACGCACCCGACCGACTCCGCCTGACCGCACTCGACGACGGCCGTGCGTACCGCAAGCACGTCCTGCGGCTGCGCGGCCTGGGGGTCCGGGACCTCTGCCCGCACGGCGACGACCTGCTCGTGCTGGCCGGGCCGACGATGGACCTCGACGGACCGGTGCACGTCTTCCGCTGGCACGGCGCACTGCAGGCGGACACGCCACAGGTGGTCCGCGGCGACCTGCTCACGCGGGAGCTCGACCTGGCCCACGGCGACGGCTGCGACCACGCCGAGGGCATCGGACTGCTCGGTCCCGCCGACCGCCCGCGCCTGCTGGTCGTCTACGACAGTCCGTCCCCGGCCCGGCTGACCGACGACGGGAGCGTCCTCGCCGACGTGGTCCGGCTGCCGGGTGCACCGGCCGGGTCCGCGCCGGACCGGGGCGGTGCGCCCGTGGAGCAGGAGTCGACCGCCGGGACGGAGGCCGGCGGCACGACGTCCCCGGGCGTGGCCCTGCGGGAGGTCACCGACGACAACCGCGAGGCGGTCCGCGCGCTGCGCGTCCGAGGTCGCCAGAAGCGCTTCGTCGCCTCGGTGTCCTGCTCCCTGCGGGACGCCGCCAAGTCCCCGGAGGCCAAGCCGTGGTTCCGCGCGGTGTACTGCGGCGAGGAGCCGGTCGGCTTCGTGATGCTCTCCTGGAAGCCGCGGAAGGGCCCGTACCGAGGGCGCCACTTCCTGTGGCGGCTGCTCATCGACAAGCGGTACCAGGGTCGCGGGATCGGCCGAGCGGTGCTCACCCAGCTCGTCGACCTGGTGCGCGCCGACGGCGGCACCGAGCTGCTGACCAGCTACGAGCCCGGCGAGGGCGGACCGTGGCCCTTCTACCAGGGGTTCGGCTTCCGGCCCACCGGCCAGGTCGACGACGGGGAGATCGTCCTGCGGCTCCCACTGCCCGCCCGGTGAGCACGAGCGCCCTCAGCCGGTGGGCTCGCCGGCGGTCTGGACGGCGGCGCTGGTCGCGGCCCAGCTGGCGAGCAGCTTGAGCCCGTCCTCCGACGCCGACCCCGGTTCGGCGGTGTAGATGGTCAGGCGGAGGTCCGAGCGGTCCTCGGTGGGCAGCTCGAGCGTGCAGTAGTTCAGGTCGAGCCCGCCGACGACGGGGTGGTGGAAGTGCTTGGCGCCGTTGTGGTGGATGCGGACGTCGTGCGCGGCCCAGCGGGTGCGGAACTCCTCGCTGACCGTGGAGAGCTCCCCGACGAGCTCGCGCAGCTGCGTGTCGTGCGGGCGGCGACCGGCCTCGGCGCGGAGCAGGGCGACGGTGATGTTGGCCGCGGCCTCCCAGTCGGAGTAGTACTCGTGCGCCCGGGGGTCGAGGAACTGGAACCGGGCGAAGTTCGCCGGCCGCTGCGGGCTGCCGAACATCGGTGAGTGCAGCGCCCACCCCAGGGTGTTGGTGGCGAGGATGTCCAGGCGGCCGTTGGCGACGAACGCGGCCGACCCCGTCATCGAGTCCAGCATCCACTGCACCCGCGGCTGGATCTGCGCCCTGCTCCGGCGCTGGGGCGCGCGGGTCGGCCTGGCGGCGGCGCGGGCGAGGTCGAACAGGTAGGTCCGCTCGGCCTCGTCCAGCTGCAACGCCCGGGCGACGGCCTCGAGGACATCCTCGGACACCCCGGCGATGTGGCCCTTCTCCAGCCGGGTGTACCAGTCGGTGCTCACCCCGGCGAGGACGGCGACCTCCTCCCGGCGCAGGCCGGGCACCCGCCGCCGGCCTCCGCCGGGCAGCAGCCCGGCCTGCTCCGGGGTGATCCGGGCGCGCCGGCTGGCGAGGAAGTCGCGGATGTCGGAGCGGTTGTCCACGCCGTCGACGCTACGTCGACCGGCCGGTGGAGGGAGGTCGAGCTTCTACCCCCCACAAACCCGACCTCCCACGCCTGCGCCCGGAGGCGTTTCGTGGAGTCCACCGCCCATCCACTCCAGAAGGAGCACCGTCTTGCGAGGAGCCGTTCTCCACGCCCCCGGCGACGTCCGCGTCGAGGAGCGCCCGGATCCGGGCATCGAGCAGCCCACCGACGCGGTCATCCGGCTGGCCGCCACCTGCGTGTGCGGGTCGGACCTGTGGCCCTACCGCGGCATCGAGGCGGTCGACGGGCCGGCCCCGATGGGTCACGAGTACGTCGGCATCGTCGAGGAGGTCGGCGGCGAGGTCACCACGGTGCGGCCCGGGCAGTTCGTCGTCGGCTCGTTCTTCGCCTCCGACAACACCTGCGAGATCTGCCGCGCCGGCTACCAGACCCACTGCGTCAACCGGCAGCCCGGCGCCCCCACCGGCGCGCAGGCCCAGTACGCCCGCATCCCGCTGGCCGACGGCACCCTGGTCGCCACCCCCGACCTGCCCTCCGACGACCTGGTGCCCGGCCTGCTGGCCGCCTCCGACGTGCTGGGCACCGGCTGGTTCGCCGCCGTCGCCGCCGAGGCCGGCCCGGGCAGGACCGTCGCCGTGGTCGGTGACGGCGCCGTCGGCCTGCTCGGCGTCCTGGCCGCGAAGCAGCTGGGGGCCGAGCGGGTGATCGCGATGAGCCGGCACGAGCCCCGTCAGCGGCTGGCGCGGGAGTTCGGCGCCACCGACGTCGTGGTCGAGCGCGGCGACGAGGGCGTGGCCCGCATCAAGGACCTCACCGGCGGGCTGGGCGCGCACTCGGTCATCGAGGCCGTCGGCACCCAGGAGTCGATGATGCAGGCCATCCGCGCCACCCGCCCCGGCGGGCACGTCGGCTACGTCGGCGTCACCCACGACGTGTCCCTGCCCGGTGAGGAGCTCTTCTTCTCCGGCGTGCACCTGCACGGCGGCCCCGCGCCGGTGCGCCGGTTCCTCCCCGAGCTGATCGACCTCGTCTGCACCCGGGCGATCGACCCGGGCAGGGTCTTCGACCTCGAGCTCCCGCTGGAGCAGGCCGCCGAGGCCTACCGCGCGATGGACGAGCGCCGCGCCATCAAGACGCTGCTGCGTCCCTGACCCCACCGAGGAGGACGACCGTGCAGATCACCCGGAGCTCGATCGACACCGTCAAGGGCCCGGCCGACTGGTTCACCGGCGATGTCTACATCGACGCCGTCGCCGCCGCACCGGCGCCGTCCCGGGTCACCGCCAACCTGGTGCACTTCATGCCCGGCGCGCGCACCCACTGGCACCGCCACCCGCTGAGCCAGACCGTCTTCGTCACCGAGGGCGTCGGCCTGTGCCAGCGCCGGGGCGGCCCGATCGAGGTCATCCGTCCCGGCGACCGCGTCCTGTTCGAGGCCGACGAGGAGCACTGGCACGGCGCCGCGCCGAACCGGCTCATGGTCCACCTGGCCATCAACGAGGCCGACGCCGACCACGCCGTCGTGCACTGGCTGACGCCCGTCACCGACGAGGAGTACGCCGCCGCCCCGGCCGTCGACTGACAGCCGACCCACCCCACCACGGAAGGACCACTCCCCATGCGCGTCAACGCCTACGCCGCCCCGGCCGCCGGCCGGCCCCTGGCCGCCACCACCATCGAGCGCCGGGACGTCGGCGCCACTGACGTCCTCATCGAGATCACGCACGCCGGCATCTGCCACTCCGACATCCACACCGTCAACGGCGACTGGGGCCCCCAGCCCTTCCCCGTCGTGCCCGGCCACGAGATCGTCGGCGTCGTCGCCCAGGTCGGCACCGACGTCACCACGCACCAGGTCGGCGACCGCGTCGGCGTCGGCTGCATGGTCAACTCCTGCGGGCACTGCGCCAACTGCCGCAACGGCGACGAGCAGTACTGCCTGAACGGCATGGTCGGCACCTACGCCGCCACCGACCACGACGGCAGCACCACCCAGGGCGGCTACTCCACCCACGTGGTGGTCGATGCCGGCTTCGTGCTCCGGGTGCCCGACGGCATCGACTCCGCGGCGGCGGCCCCGCTGCTGTGCGCGGGCATCACCACCTACAGCCCGCTGCGCCACTGGGGCGCCGGCCCCGGCAAGCGGGTCGCGGTCGTCGGCCTCGGCGGCCTGGGCCACATGGGCGTCAAGCTGGCGCACGCGATGGGCGCGGAGGTGACCGTGCTGTCCCAGTCGCTGAAGAAGCAGGAGGACGGCCTGCGCCTGGGCGCCGACGCCTACTTCGCCACCAGCGACCCGGACACCTTCAGCGAGCTGGCCGGCCGGTTCGACCTGATCGTCAACACCGTCAGCGCACCGATCGACGTCGACGCTTACCTCTCGCTGCTGGCCGTGGGTGGCGCGCTGGTCAACGTCGGCGCCCCGGCCGAGCCGCTGAGCCTCAACGTCTTCTCCCTCATCGGCGGCCGCCGCAGCTACGCCGGCTCCATGATCGGCGGCATCGCCGAGACCCAGGAGATGCTGGACTTCTGCGCCGCGCACGGCATCGGCGCCGAGGTGGAGGTCATCGCCGCCGACCAGGTCAACGAGGCCTACGAGCGGGTCCTGGCCTCCGACGTCCGCTACCGGTTCGTCATCGACACCGCCACCCTGCGGTGACCTCGGACCAACTGACCCGCCCGGCCGGGTCGGCGGCGTCGCTCGCCGGCCCGGCCGCCGACGGCGGAGCCCCGACGCCGCGGCCGGTGCGGCTCCCGTTCGTCGTGTACGTGCTGGCGGTCGGCACGTTCCTCATGCTCACCACCGAGTTCGTCGTCGCGGGCCTGCTGCCGGAGATCGCCGGCGACCTCCGGGTGAGCGTGGCCCAGGCCGGGCTGCTGATCACGGTGTTCGCGGTCGGGATGATCGTCGGCTCACCGACGATGGCGCTGCTGACGCGGCGGATGCCACGACGGGTGACGCTGGTGCTCGCCCTGGCGGTGTTCGCCGCCGGGCACGTCGTCGTCGCGGTCGGCAGCAGCTTCCCGCTGCTGCTGACCGCCCGGTTCGGAACGGCCTGGGCGACCGGGGCGTTCTGGTCGGTGGCGTCGGTCGTCGCGACCCGCGCCGCCGGCCCTGCCGCCAGCGCCCGCGCCCTGGGGCTGGTCGGCGCCGGCGGCATGCTCGCCAACGTCGTCGGTGTGCCGCTGGGCGCGTTCGCCGGCCAGCTGTCGGGCTGGCGGGGACCGTTCTGGGCACTGGCCGCCCTGGCGCTGGCCGCCGTGCCGCTCATCGCTCGGCACGTCCCACGCGAGGACGACCAGCAGTCGGTGTCCGTGCGGTCGGAACTGGGTGCGATGCGGTCCGGTCGGCTGTGGCTGGTGCTGGCCGCCTGCGCGGCCACCACCGGCGGCGTGCTGTCGGCCTACTCCTACATCTCCCCGCTGTTGACCGACCGGGCCGGCATCGCCACCGGATGGGTGCCGCTGGTGCTCGTCGGCTTCGGCGTCGGTTCGCTGATCGGGACCGTGGCGGGCGGCCGCCTCGGCGACGCCCGCCCGCATGCGACGACCACCGCGGTCGCGGCGTCGACCACGGTCGTGCTGCTGGCGATCTGCCTGTTGTCCGCCGACCCCGTGCCCACGGTGCTGCTGGTGACACTGCTCGGACTGCTCGGGCTGAGCGCCAACCCGGTGCTGTCCTCGCTGGCGGTCCGCTTCGCCGGCGTGGCGCCCACGCTGGGAGTGGCGATGTCGGTCTCGGCGTACAACCTCGGCACCGC
>DATIMX010000310.1:0-4095 GCA_035474935.1 Geodermatophilus sp.
GCGGCCAGGTGGGCGTGGATCTCCATCGCGAAGTGCGGCGCCAGCTGCAGGTTCGCGACGTCGGCGAGGGTCGCCAGCCTGAGGAACTGGGTGATGCCGCCGATGCGCGGGGCGTCGGGCTGGATGACGTCCACCGCGCCGTGCCGGATCAGCTCGGCGTGCTCGGCGACGCTGGTCAGCATCTCGCCGGTGGCGATCGCGGTGTCCAGCGACCGGGCCAGCTGCGCGTGACCCTCGGCGTCGTAGGCGTCGAGCGGCTCCTCGATCCACACCAGGTCGAACTCCTCCAGCCGGCGGCTGACCCGCATGGCGGTCGGCCGGTCCCACTGCTGGTTGGCGTCGACCATGAGCGGCACGCCGTCGCCGAGGTGCTCGCGGACGGCGCGGACGCGGCGCAGGTCCTCGGCCGAGTCGGGCAGCCCCACCTTGATCTTGATACCGCCGATGCCCTGCTCGAGGGTGCGGGTGGCGTTGTCCCTGACCTGGTCGACGGACTCGTGCAGGAAGCCGCCGGAGGTGTTGTAGCAGCGGACCGAGTCGCGGTGCGCGCCGAGCAGCTTGGCCAGCGGCAGGCCGGCGCGCTTGGCCTTGAGGTCCCACAGCGCGACGTCGATCGCGGCGATGGCCTGGGTCGAGGCGCCGCTGCGGCCCACCGACGCGCCGGCCCAGACCAGCTTGGTCCACAGCCGGGCGATGTCGCTGGGGTCCTCGCCGACCAGGTCGGGCGCGACCTCCTTCGCGTGCGCGAACTGCGCCGGGCCGCCGGCCCGCTTGGAGTAGCTGAACCCGACGCCCTCGTGGCCGCCCTCGGTGGTGACCTCGGCGAACAGGAACGCGACCTCGGTCATCGGCCGCTGCCGGCCGGTGAAGACCTTCGCGTCGCTGATCGGGTCGGGCAGCGGCAGGGTGACCGAGGAGAGGGTCACCGACTCGATGCGGTCGAGGACCGCCGGGGCGGTGGACTGCAGCAGGGTGGGGACGGTCGTCGTCATGTCGGGGCTCCGGTCGCTCAGCGGACGAGGCAGGGGCGCTTGGGGTCGAACGCCCAGCCGGGGACGAGGTACTGCATCGCGGCCGCGTCGTCCCGCGCGCCGAGCCCGTGCTCGAGGTAGAGCTCGTGCGCGGCGGCCACGGCGTCGCGGTCCAGCTCGACGCCCAGGCCGGGCGCGGTGGGGACGGCGATCGCGCCGTCCCGGATCTGCAGCGGCTCGCGGGTCAGCGCCTGCCCGTCCTGCCAGATCCAGTGCGTGTCCAGGGCGGTGATCCGCCCCGGGGCCGCGGCGCCGACGTGGGTGAACATCGCCAGCGAGACGTCGAAGTGGTTGTTGCTGTGCGAGCCCCAGGTCAGCCCGAACTCGTGGCAGAGCTGGGCGACCCGCACCGAGCCGCGCATCGTCCAGAAGTGCGGGTCGGCCAGCGGGATGTCGACGGCGTTCGAGCGGATCGCGTGCGCCATCTGCCGCCAGTCGGTGGCCACCATGTTGGTCGCCGTCGGCAGCCCGGTGGCCCGGCGGAACTCGGCCATGACCTCGCGGCCGGAGTAGCCGCCCTCGGCGCCGACCGGGTCCTCGGCGTAGGCCAGCACCCCGTGCAGGTCGCGGCACAGCTCGACGGCCTCGGCGAGCAGCCAGCCGCCGTTCGGGTCGAGGGTGATCCGGGCGTCGGGGAAGCGGGCGGCCAGCGCGCGGACTGCGGCGACCTCCTCCTCGCCGGCGAGCACGCCGCCCTTGAGCTTGAAGTCGGAGAACCCGTAGCGGGCCTGCGCCGCCTCGGCCAGCGCGACGACCGCCTCGGGGGTCAGCGCCGTCTCGCGCCGCAGCCGCTCCCAGTCGTCGGCCGGGTCGGTCTCGGCCGGGTAGGGCAGGTCGGTGGCGCGGCGGTCGCCGACGTAGAACAGGTAGCCCAGCATCGGCACGCTGTCGCGCTGCTGGCCCTCCCCCAGCAGCTCGGCGACCGGGACGCCGAGATGCTGGCCGAGCAGGTCGAGCAGCGCGGACTCCAGCGCGGTGACGGCGTGGATCGTCGTCCGCAGGTCGAAGGTCTGCAGGCCGCGGCCGCCGGCGTCCCGGTCGGCGAAGGTGGCGGCCACCTGGCGGAGCAGGCTGCCGTACCGCGCCACCGGCTGCCCGGTGAGCACCGCGCCGGCGTCCTCGACGGTGCGGCGGATCGCCTCGCCGCCGGGCACCTCCCCGACGCCGGTCCGGCCCTCGCTGTCGGTGACGATCGCCAGGTTGCGGGTGAAGAAGGGCCCGTGCGCGCCGCTGAGGTTGAGCAGCATGCTGTCGTGCCCGGCGACGGGCACCACCTCCACGCGGGCGACGGTGGGCGTGCGGCCGGTCATGACGTCCTCCATCAGGTTCACCATCGTGGGCTCCGGGCCACGTACGAGGGGTCGATCCGCTGCATGTAGCCGGTGTCGTCGCGCTCCCGCAGGCCGCAGTCGAGGTACTGCTGGTGCAGCCGGGCCAGGCCGTCCGGGTCCAGCTCGACCCCGAGCCCGGGCGCGGTCGGCACCGCGACCGCACCGGCCTCGAAGCGCAGGACGCCGGGCACGACGACGTCCTCGGCCGGGTCCTTCCACGGCCAGTGCGTGTCGCAGGCGTAGTCGAGGTTCGGGGTGGCCGCCGCCAGGTGGGTCATGGCGGCGAGGCTGATGCCGAGGTGGGAGTTGGAGTGCATGGACAGGCCCATGCCGAAGGTCCCGCAGACCGCCGCCAGCGACTGGGACCGGCGCAGCCCGCCCCAGAAGTGGTGGTCGGACAGGACCACCTGGACGGCGTCCTGCCGGACGGCGGGCGGGAGGTGCTCGAAGGCGACGACGCACATGTTGGTGGCCAGCGGCATCGGGACCTCCCGCGCGACCGCCGCCATGCCCTCGATCGTCGGCGTGGGGTCCTCCAGGTACTCCAGCACCCCGTCCAGCGCCTGGCCGACGGCGATCGAGGTCTCCACGGTCCACGCGGCGTTGGGGTCCAGGCGCAGCGGGTGCTCGGGGAACTCCGCGCGCAGCGCCTTGATGGCGGCGACCTCCTCCTCGGGCGGGAACACGCCGCCCTTGAGCTTGATCGCCGTGAACCCGTACTCGTCGACCATGCGCCGCGCCTGTGCGACCAGGGCGTCGGGGTCCAGCGCCGCGCCCCACTCGTCGTCCGGGCCGCCGGGGTGGCCGGCCCACTTGTAGAACAGGTAGGCGCTGTACGGGACGGCGGAGCGCACCGCGCCGCCGAGCAGGTCGCTGACCGGGCGGCCGAGCAGCTTGCCCTGCAGGTCCAGGGCGGCCACCTCGAACGGCGAGAACACCCGGTCCGTCGTCGCCGACCCGGTGACCATGCCGCTCATCCCGTGCCCGCCGCGGCCGTCGTCGGCCGACAGGGAGCGCAGCACCCGCCGCCGGAGGCCGGGCAGGTCGAAGACGTCGAGGCCGACCAGCTCCTCGGCCGCGCGCCGGAGCCGGGACAGGTGCGGCAGGTCGCCGTAGGACTCGCCGAGCCCGGTGACCCCGGCGTCGGTGTGCACCTGGACGACGGACCGCAGCGCGTACGGCTCGTGCACGCCGACCGCGTTGAGCAGCGGCGGGTCGCGGAACGCGACCGGGGTGACCTCCACCCGGGTGACGCGCGCGCCACCGGTCGGCTCGGGAGAAGCGGGCATCAGGAGACCTTGTCCACCAGGGCGGTCAGCTCGGCCAGCTCGGCGTCGGTCAGGTCCGTCAGCGGCGGGCGGACCCGCCCGCCGTCCCGGCCGACCGCGGTCAGGCCCGCCTTGACGATGGACACCGCGTAGCCCTTGGCCCGGTCCCGGATGTCGAGGTACGGGATCACGAAGTCGTTGAGCATCTGGTAGACGGCGGTGCGGTCCTGGGCGCGCACCGCGGCGTAGAAGCGGAGCGCGAACTCGGGCATGAAGTTGTAGAGCGCCGACGAGTACGTGCTCACGCCCAGCTGCAGCAGCGGCAGCGCGAAGGTCTCGGCCGTGGGCAGCCCGCCGACGTAGATCAACCGGTCACCGACGCGGGCGTACGTGCGGGTCATCTGCTCGATGTCGCCGACGCCGTCCTTGAGGCCGATCAGGTTGGGGTTGCGCTCGGCGACCTCG
>DATIMX010000311.1:0-4883 GCA_035474935.1 Geodermatophilus sp.
GTGTCGATCCACGACAAGCACATCGAGGTGATCATCCGGCAGATGCTGAAGCGGGTGACCATCATCGACTCGGGCGCGACGGAGTTCCTGCCCGGTGCGCTGGTCGAGCGGACGCTGTTCGAGACCGAGAACCGTCGGGTCGTCGCCGAGGGCGGCGAGCCGGCCTCGGCCCGCCCGGTGCTCATGGGCATCACCAAGGCCTCGCTCGCGACCGAGTCGTGGCTGTCGGCCGCCTCCTTCCAGGAGACGACCAAGGTGCTCACCGACGCCGCGATCCAGGGCAAGAGCGACAGCCTGCTCGGCCTGAAGGAGAACGTGATCATCGGGAAGCTGATCCCGGCCGGTACCGGCATCAGCCGCTACCGGAACATCACGGTCGAGCCGACCGAGGAGGCCCGCGCCGCCGTCTACACGATGGCCGGGTACGACGACGGGCAGTACTACAGCCCGGACGTCTTCGGTCAGGGCAGCGGCGAGGCCGTGCGCCTGGAGGAGTACGACTGGCGGGGCTGAGCTCCCGGTAGCCAGTGACGGAAGGGCCCCGCAGGTCGACCGACCTGCGGGGCCCTCTGCGCTGTCCGGTGGTCGGCGGTGATCAGCTCAGCTGATCACCGGCGGTCCTGGCCCACCGTCAGTGCTGAGCCAGGACCGGCCACCGTGAGCCAGGACGGCGGGAGCGCCGCACGGGCCCACTGACGTCACGTGACGGAACCGGGTGCGCTCACCGGTCGGCGATCTTCCGCATCGTCTCGACGGTGCGGAGTCGGCCCTCGGGGCTGCCGTCGAGGGGCTGCAGCACGAGCGTGGTCACGCCCGCCTCGCGGAAGGCGGCCACCCGCTCGGCGACGTAGGACTCCGGGCCGACGAGGGAGACCGCCCGCACCAGCTCCTCGGGGACGACGGCGGCCGCCTCGTCCTTCCTGCCGTCGAGGTAGAGGTCCTGGATGATGCGGGCCTCGTCCTCGTAGCCGTAGCGCCGGGCGAGGTCGTTGTAGAAGTTCTTGCCGCGGGCGCCCATGCCGCCGATGTAGAGAGCCAGCTGGGGGCGCACCTGCTCCAGCATCGGGTCGACGTCGTCCCCGATAGCGACCGAGACGCCCACGACGATCTGCAGCTCGCCCAGGGCGGGGTCCCGCTTGGCCTTCCCGGCGGCCAGTGAGTTCCCCCAGACGGCGCCCGCCCTCTCCGGCATGAAGAAGATCGGCTCCCAGGCCTCGGCGATCTCGGCGGCCAGCTCGACGTTCTTGGGGCCGAGGGCGGCCAGCATGACCGGGATCCGGTCGCGCACCGGGGTGTTGATGAGCTTGAGCGGCTTGCCCAGGCCGGTGCCCTGCTCGGCCGGCAGCGGGATCGTGTACTTGGGGCCCTCGTGGACCAGCCGGTCCCGGCGCCACACCTGCCGGCAGATCTCCACGACCTCACGGGTGCGCTGCAGCGGGGCGTCGTAGGGGACGCCGTGCCAGCCCTCGATCACCTGGGGGCCGGAGGCGCCCAGCCCGAGGGTGAAGCGGCCGCTGGACACGAAGTCCAGACCCGCGGCCGTCATCGCGGTCAGGGCCGGGGTGCGGCTGTAGATCGGGAAGATCCCGCTCATCAGCTCGACGCGCTCGGTCACCGCGGCCAGGTAGCCCAGC
Source organism: Geodermatophilus sp. (assembly GCA_035474935.1). Lineage (GTDB taxonomy): Bacteria > Actinomycetota > Actinomycetes > Mycobacteriales > Geodermatophilaceae > Geodermatophilus. The sequence goes on from DATIMX010000311.1 coordinate 1,635, forward strand.
TGGCTGACGGCGTCGAAGGTGTAGACCTCCGCGACCGTCGCGAGGTCGAGCCCCGCCGACTCGAGCTCGCGGATCTCCGCGGCGGTCTCGCGGAACCCCCCGCTGTAGCTGGCCTGGATGCCGATGCGCACGTCCACTCCTCAGGTCGGCGACGCCACCGTTGGCGCCGCCGCCGACCGTATCGGGGGTCCGGGCGGGCGGCCCCGTCCAGGGCGCCGCCCCGAGCCTGGTGACGTACTGGAACGGCCACCCTTCAGGGTCCCGTGCCGAGCGTGCGAGGCGTGAGAGGAAGGGTGGTCCTCCCTCAGAGCGACCGGACGACCCCGACGACCTCGGTCACCACACGGACGCCGTCGACGTCCCCGGGCACCCGCTCGGCGGCGTGCGCGTCGGCCAGGTCCACCTTCACGACGTAGCCGCTGTCCCGCCGGGCCAGCCCGACACCGACGACGCCCGGGTCGGCCGCCAGGCGGTGGCTGAGGGCGCTCTTGGCGGCTCGGGCGGACGCGCGGTCGGTCATGCACCCCATGGTGCCCTGTCGAGCGGCCAGATGACAGCGAAAGGACCCCGTCCTCCCCACCTCTCGCCAGCTCCGGGCGGTGCCCTGGACGGGGCCGGCGCGCTACGAGGTGACCCACTGGAGGTCCAGGACCGACAGCACGGTGGCCATGGGGTTGGCGAAGGTGACCCCGCCACCGGTGCGCCCGCCCGTCTCGCTGCCCGCGAAGAGCAGGCCGAGGGGCGCGCGGTCGGCGCTCCGCCAGATCACCGAGCCGCTGTCACCTCCGGCGCTGAAGGCACCCGCGACGCCGTCGATCTCGATCTGGTCGTCGAAGGTGTAGAGACCCTGGTCGTACTGCACCGCCACGCCGTCGACCTCCACGGCGCTGACCCGCCCGAGCGTGTACCCGGTGGTGCGCCCGACCTTCTCCACCCGCTCGTCGGGCTCGACGTCGTCCACCTCGGCAGGGTCGGCCACCAGTGGCCCGCCGGGGAGCCGCCCCGGCTCCAGCGGCACCTCGGCGTCGACCACGGCGACCGCGGCGTCCACCCGGTTGGCCCGGTCGGCGGTGAACCGCTCGAAGGCCGCCAGGGCGGCCACCCGGTCGGTCGAGGGGTCCCCGCCGTCGGCCGGGCCGGGCTGCAGCACCGGGTCGCCCACCGCGGCGGCGTCGGCGGCGGCCAGCACGTGGTTGTTGGACAGGATCGCCAGCCGCCCGCCCACCCGGACGAAGCCCCCGAGCGTCCCTGCCGTGACCGTCGGGTGGGCCACCGACAGGCCGGGGACGAGCGGCCGGGTGCGCCGCCGGAGCTCCTCCGGCGTCGGAGCGCTCAGTGCCCGGACGGCGCCGATGACGCGGACGTCGACCTCGTCGAGCACCGCGTCGTCCAGACCGGACAGGAGGACGTCGGCGTCCTCCTTCGCCGCCAGCCGGATGGCCAGGTGCGCCTGGTCCGGGCCGACGGGCGCCAGTCCCAGGGCCGGGCGCGCCCACGGCTGCCCCCCGGCGTCGCTGGCCGTCACCGTCCCGCCGGATCGGGCCAGCCGGGCCGACAGGTGGGCCTTCAGCTCGCGGGCGAGGTCGACGTGCACGGGATCCTCCGGTTGCGCTGGGTGGGCGTCCTGGCACCGACCGTAGGGCCGGGGTACGACAGTCCTGGGCGCCGGGGTGTCGGTCCGGCGACGTGACCCGGGAGCCGGCCGGAGCCGATACAGTCCCCCCACCCCCGGCTCGCGCGGGTCCGCCGACCCGGCGAGGGAACACCAGGTCACCGGACGGCGTTGACCCCGCGTACCCCGGTGGACAGGGCTCGACCCCGCCCGCCGAGCCGCGCAGGACCCGACTTTGACCGGTCTCCGGCACGCGGGTATCGTGGTCAGCCGTGCCCAGGGTGCCCTGGGCCTGCTCCCGTTCGCGGTGCGCCTGCCGACAGGTGGTGGCGCCGAGTCGCGGGGGGCGACCGATCCGGTTCGAACCGCCGGCCGGTCCTGGGGAGGGCGACACGCCCGACCGCGGGGACCGGTGTTGGGTCACGGCCGGGGACGGGTACGACCCCGGCAGGACCGGCACCCGGCACAGCGAAGCACCGTCCACAGCACGACCCAGCGCAGGTAGGAGATCCAGGCCACCCATGCCCACGATCAACCAGCTGGTCCGCAAGGGCCGCGAGGACAAGGTCGAGAAGACCAAGACCCCGGCGCTGAAGGGCTCCCCTCAGCGTCGTGGGGTGTGCACCCGCGTGTACACGACGACGCCGAAGAAGCCGAACTCGGCGCTGCGCAAGGTCGCTCGCGTCCGCCTCACCAGTGGCATCGAGGTGACCGCCTACATCCCGGGCGTCGGTCACAACCTGCAGGAGCACTCGATGGTGCTCGTGCGCGGCGGTCGCGTGAAGGACCTCCCCGGCGTGCGCTACAAGATCATCCGCGGCTCGCTCGACACCCAGGGTGTCCGCAACCGCAAGCAGGCTCGCAGCCGGTACGGCGCGAAGAAGGAGAAGAGCTGACATGCCGCGCAAGGGCCCCGCACCGCGCCGCCCCCTGGTCGCCGACCCGGTGTACCAGTCGCCGTTGGTGACCCAGCTGGTCAACAAGGTGCTCGTCGACGGCAAGCGCTCGGTCGCCGAGGCGATCGTCTACGGCGCCCTCGAGGGCTGCCGCGCCAAGACCGACACCGACCCGGTGGTCACGCTCAAGCGTGCGCTGGACAACGTCAAGCCGGCCCTCGAGGTCCGCAGCCGCCGCGTCGGTGGTGCGACCTACCAGGTCCCGGTCGAGGTCCGCGCCTCGCGCAGCACCACCCTCGGCCTGCGCTGGCTGATCCAGTACAGCCGGGCCCGTCGCGAGAAGACCATGACCGAGCGTCTGATGAACGAGTTGCTCGACGCGAGCAACGGTCTGGGTGCCGCGGTGAAGCGCCGCGAGGACACCCACAAGATGGCCGAGTCCAACAAGGCCTTCGCGCACTACCGCTGGTAAGTGCGACCCCGGCTGGCTCTGCCAGCCCCGCGGCCGGCGGGTGTCCCGGGCCACCACCCGGACACCGCACGCGGACCCGATCCAAAGAGGAGAGACACATGGCCGACACCCAGGCCACCCTCGCCAACACCCGCAACATCGGGATCATGGCGCACATCGACGCCGGCAAGACCACGACGACCGAGCGCATCCTCTTCTACACCGGTATCAACTACAAGATCGGTGAGGTCCACGACGGCGCGGCCACGATGGACTGGATGGAGCAGGAG
>DATIMX010000312.1:0-5726 GCA_035474935.1 Geodermatophilus sp.
GGGGAGGCGAGCTTCCGCAACCTCGACGTCGTCCACCTCATGCGCACCTGACCGCAGAGCCGGTCGTCCGCTCCCCGTGCCTCGCGGGGAGCGGGCCAGTGGGAGAGTGGACGTCGTGACTGAAGCGACTCCTGCACGCCGCGCCGTCCTGCACACCAACCACGGCGACATCACCGTCGACCTGTTCCCCGACCACGCCCCCAAGACGGTCGCGAACTTCGCCGACCTCGCCGAGGGCCGCCGGGAGTGGACCCACCCGCAGACCCGCGCGAAGACCACCGACCGCCTCTACGACGGCACCGTCTTCCACCGGATCATCGACGGCTTCATGATCCAGGGCGGTGACCCGCTGGGTCAGGGCATCGGCGGGCCGGGTTACCAGTTCGGCGACGAGATCCACCCCGACCTGGCCTTCACCAAGCCCTACCTGCTGGCCATGGCCAACGCCGGGCCCGGCACCAACGGCTCCCAGTTCTTCATCACCGTCGCGCCGACCACCTGGCTGACCGGCAAGCACACCATCTTCGGCGAGGTGGCCGACCAGGCCGGCCGGGACGTCGTGGACCGCATCGCCAAGGTGCAGACCGGCCGCGGCGACCGCCCGGTGGAGGACGTCGTCCTGCAGTCGGTCGAGGTGCAGCGCAGCTGACCACCACCCCGGACGACGGGGGCGCCGGCCAGCCGCAGCCGGCGCCCCCGCCACCCAGTTGCTACCGGCACCCGGACCGGCCCACCCGCATCGCCTGCACCCGCTGCGGCCGCCCCATCTGCCCGGAGTGCATGACTCCCGCATCGGTCGGCTTCCAGTGCCCGGACGACGTCCGGGCCGGCAACGCCGGTGTGCGCCGGCCCCGCCAGGCCCCGCTGCTGCAGCGGGCCGGACGGCGCTTCGGCGCGGTCACGGTCACGCTCATCACGCTCAACGTGGTGGTCTTCGTGGTCACCGCGGTCTCCGCCGGCCTGGCCGGTGCCAACCCGCTGGACAACCAGTTCTCGCCGCTGTTCGTGCAGCTGGCGCAGATCCCGGTCCTCGTCGAGCTGGGCGAGGACTGGCGGCTGGTCACCGCGGCGTTCCTGCACATCGGGGTCCTGCACCTGGTGCTCAACATGCTGGCGCTGCTGGTCTTCGGCTCCGAGCTGGAACGCCAGCTGGGCCGGTGGCGCTACCTCGCCGTGTACCTCGTCTCGCTGCTCGGCGGAGCGGTCGCGCTGCAGCTGTTCGGTGAGCCGGGGCGCCCGGTCGCCGGGGCCTCGGCCGCGATCTACGGCCTGCTCGGCGGGCTCGCCGTGGTCATGATCTCCCGCCGGGAGGACCTCCGCGGCCTGCTCACCCTGCTGGCGATCAACGTGCTCATCAGCTTCCTGCCCGGCGTCTCCCTGCTCGGGCACCTGGGTGGCCTGGTGGCCGGCTTCGTCGCCACCGGGGTGGTCGTGCTGGCCCGTCGGCGTACCGAGCTGCAGGTGCTCGGCCTGATGCTGCTGACGGCGGCGCTCGTGGTGGTCGCGCTGACCGTCCCCACCCTCGTCGTCCTCGCGTGAGGACCCCCCTTCCCCCCGCGCCTCGCAGGCTCGGCGCGGGGCCCTGACGGGTGGCCGTTCAGTCCGTCACCAGGGCCGCAGCGCGTGCAGCGCCCGGGCGACGTCGCCGGGGTCGGCGCCCAGGTCCCGGCGGCCGAGAAGCACCAGCTCGCCGGCGTCGTGCGGCCCGGCGGCGGTGTCCAGCTCCAGCAGCCGGGAGCGCAGCCCCCACCGGCGGGCATCGCGCACCCGGACCTGCAGCCGGGCCCACGGCAGCACGCTGGTGCCGCCCAGCCGGCGGACGGTGACGCCCTCCGGACCGGCGGCCAGCCGCGGGCGCAGCAGGCGGTCGCGTGCGGACAGGGCCAGCAGCAGGAGGGCGGCCGCGCCGACCAGCACCCGGCCGAGCGGGTCCAGGACCACCGTGGCCAGGCCCAGGACGACGCCCGCTGCCGCCAGGACCGCCGTCTCCCCGGTGCGCGGCGACCACTCCACACCGTCCAGCCTCCCAGGAGAAGGACCCCGTCCCCCTCTCGCCTCGGGGAAGGACCCCTGCCCCCGCCACGCGCGGGCTCGCGGCAGGAGCCTGCGAGCCTCTGGACGGGGCCCGCCGCTCCGATGCGTGGACGTCCTACGATCGCGCCACGGTGGGCGGAACGCCGCCCACGTCGACGAGGAGTGGTCATGCGAGATGCCGTCATCTGCGCCGCGGTGCGCACCCCGGTGGGCAAGCGGGAAGGTGGGCTGTCCGGCGTGCACGCCGTGGACCTGTCGGCCACTGTGCTGGACGCGCTGGTCGAGCGCACCGGTATCGACCCGGCCGTGGTCGACGACGTGTTCTGGGGCTGCGTGAGCCAGGTCGGCGAGCAGACCTTCAACATCGCCCGCAACGCCGTCCTGGCCGCGGGCTGGCCGGAGTCGGTGCCCGGGGCGACGATCGACCGGCAGTGCGGCTCCTCGCAGCAGGCGGTGGCGTTCGCCGCGGCGACCGTGATCAGCGGGCAGGCCGACGTCGTGGTCGCCGGTGGCGTCGAGTCGATGAGCCGGGTGCCGATGGGTGCCGCCCGCGCGGACGGCCTGGCCGGCAAGCCGTTGGGGCCACGCTTCCTCGAGCGCTACGGCGGGGTCTTCCCCAACCAGGGCATCGGCGCGGAGATGATCGCCGAGCGCTGGGGCTTCTCCCGCACCCAGCTCGACGAGTACTCGCTCGCCTCGCACGAGAGGGCGGCCAAGGCCCAGGCCGACGGCGCCTTCGACGAGGAGATCGTCCCGGTGACCACGCCGGACGGCACCGTGGTGCGCGCGGACGAGGGCATCCGCCCCGGCGGCACCCTGGAGAAGCTGGCCACGCTGAAGACCCCGTTCAAGGAGGACGGCGTCATCAGCGCCGGCAACGCCAGCCAGATCTCCGACGGATCCGCCGCGCTGCTGGTCACCACCTCCGAGAAGGCCCGCGAGCTCGGCCTGCGCCCGCTCGTGCGCATCCACACGACGGTCATGGCCGGCGACGACCCGGTCATCATGCTGACCGCCCCCATCCCGGCCACGCACAAGGTGCTGCAGCGCTCGGGCCTGTCGGTCGACGACATCGGGGTGTTCGAGGTCAACGAGGCGTTCGCGCCGGTGCCGCTGGCCTGGCAGGTCGAGACCGGGGCCGACGCCGACCGGCTCAACTCCCGGGGCGGCGCGATCGCGCTGGGTCACCCGCTGGGCGGGTCCGGCGCTCGGATCATGACGACGCTCGTCCACACCATGCAGGCCACCGGCGCCCGCTACGGCCTGCAGACGATGTGCGAGGGCGGTGGGATGGCGAACGCAACCGTCCTGGAGTTGCTCACCTCCTGACCACAGGCCCCGGTCGACGGCCCCCGGTCCCTCGTGGACCGGGGGCCGTCGCCGTCCTGGGGACGGCGTCGTGGGAGATCGGGATCTGCCGTGGTCAGGCCGCGTGTCGCCGTACCACAGGGCGGGTAGGACGGCGAGCGCAGGGCTGCCGTCATGTCGACTCATCCACAGTTGTGTGCACAGCTGGGGATGGACTCACAGGGCTGTAGTTACTCGGCTGCCCTTCTCGTCACATCTGTCCCACCCGTGGTGAACCTGCAGGTCAGCCGCGTGTGGTCGAACAGGCGTTCTCCACATGTCGTGGACAACCCTGGGGGTTCAGCGCTTTGTCGACCTGTGGACAGCGCCGAGTCGCTGTGCACAACGCCGCGTGTAGACAACACTGTGCGTATCTGCCTGGTGACAGACGAACGGCCCCCGTCCCGTGTGGGACGAGGGCCGTGTCGAGGGGTCCTGGCGCCCCTGAGCGTGGGAGGAGCTGACAGGAGGGTCCTCTTTCAGCGCCAGCGCATCGACATGACCAGGCCGGCCACCATGAGGCCGAAGCCGATCAAGAAGTTCCAGGCGTTGAGCGCCGACATGAACGGGATCTGGTCGCCGGCGACGTAGAACACGACGATCCACAGCAGCCCCAGCAGCATGAGGGTGACCATGAGCGGGGCGTACCAGCGCGGGCTGGGCTGGAGGGTCCGCGCGCTCGTCGTCCCGGACTGCAGGGTGCCCTGCGGCGGCGTGTAGACCGACTTCTTGCGCACCTTGGATTTGGGCACCGATCGACTCCCTCCGGGGCCGGTCCGTCGCGACCGGCTGTGACGGTTCCCCAGCCTAAGCTGCAGCTGTGGCCACAGCCCGCACCCTGCGCCCACGGATGACCCGTGGGGGTACCGCGTGGGCCGCCCTGGTGCCCGTGGTGGCGCTGGCGGCCGGGCTGCTGTTCGCGACGTCGAGCCAGACCGCCCAGGGCACGGACCTGCGCGGCGGGGAGGCCACCGAGCTCTCCGCGCTCATCCCCGCCCGGGAGGACGTCGTCGCCCAGCAGGAGGAGCAGCTAGCGGCGCTGCAGGCCCAGGTACAGGCCCTCACCGACCAGGCCGCGTCCCGCGACGGCGACGTGGCGGCCGCCCGCGACGCCGGGGAGGCCGGCGCCCTCTCGGCCGGCCTGGTGGCCCTCACCGGCCCCGGTGTGGAGATCACCCTGGACGACGCCCCGCGCCGGCCCGACGGCTCACTGCCCATCGGCGCCCAGCCCGACGACGTCGTCATCCACCAGTCCGACGTGCAGGCCGTGGTGAACGCCGTGTGGGCCTCCGGCGCCGACGCGGTGGCGATCATGGACCAGCGGCTGATCGCGACCAGCGCCGTCCGGTGCGTGGGCAACGTCCTGCTGCTGCACGGCCGCACCTGGTCGCCGCCGTTCGTGGTCACCGCCATCGGTGACGCCGACGCGATCCGCGCCCAGCTGGCCGCCTCTCCGCAGGTGCAGGTGTTCCAACAGGCGGTCGAGGACTACGGCCTGGGCTTCGCCGTCCAGGCGCGCGGCCAGCTCACCCTGCCGGCCTACGACGGCCGGCCGGCGATGGAGTACGCCACAGCCGTTGCCGGCTGAGGCCCCGTGCAGGTGAAGGACCCCGTCCTCCCCACCCCTCGCACGCTCGGGGCGGTGCCCTGGACGGGGCCGGGCGGGGGTACGGGGTCCTGCTGGTACACAGGGATCGTGAGCCGTCCCGTCCTCGTCGTCGACAACTTCGACAGCTTCGTCTACAACCTGGTCCAGTACCTGGGTCAGCTGGGCGTCGAGTGCGTCGTCCGGCGCAACGACGCCGTCACCGTCGACGAGCTGCCCGACCTCGACGTGGCCGGGGTGCTGCTCTCCCCGGGCCCGGGGACGCCGGCCGACGCGGGGGTGACCGTGCCGATGGTGCGGGCCGCCGCCGAGGCCGGGACGCCGGTCCTGGGCGTGTGCCTGGGCCACCAGGCGATCGGCGAGGCGTTCGGCGCGGAGGTCGTGCGCGCACCCGAGCTGCTGCACGGCAAGACCAGCCAGGTGGTGCACGAGGGCGCCGGCGTGCTGGCCGGGCTGCCCTCCCCCTTCACCGCCACCCGCTACCACTCGCTGGCCGTCGACCGCGACACCGTGCCCGCCGAGCTCGAGATCACCGGGACGACGCCCTCGGGCATCGTCATGGCACTGCGGCACCGGGAGCTGCCCATCGAGGGCGTGCAGTTCCACCCCGAGTCGGTGCTCACCGAGGGCGGCCACCGGATGCTCGCCACGTGGCTGGCGGCCTGCGGCCTGGCGCCGGACCCGGCCACCGTCGAGGCGGCCAGCGCCGCGGCCCACCGGCTCACCACGGTCGCCACGA
>DATIMX010000313.1:0-3043 GCA_035474935.1 Geodermatophilus sp.
CCCGGACGCACCGTCCCGTCGTCGCGCTGGGCGTCCTCGTCGGTGGTGAGGGTGACCTCGTCGCGCTCGCCGCCGTCGGAGCGGTCCTCACCGGAGACGCCGTCGACGAGGTTGCTCGCGCTGGGGCCGTCGGTGGTGTCCGGGGACTCGCGGTACCCGGTCTGCTCGGACTCGCTCATCAGATGTCCCTTCCTCCGGATCGGGGGGTGGGTCCCGCGACCTCACCGGACGGTCCGTCCGTCCGGGCGCGGGCGACGTCGGAGTCGGCGCGGGCGGGGAGGTCGTCGCCTGCAGCGGCGTCGCGCTCGATCGCCTCGTCGCGGGTGAGGGGGACGTCCTCGAACGCCGACCCGGTGTCGCTGTTGTCGCCGCTGCCCGACGCGGTCGGGATGTCCTGCTGTATCCGGTCGCTGCCCTGGGGGTCGGTCATCGTCGTCCTCCCTGTCGTACCCGGTCGCGGAGGACATGCCCCGGTGAGGAGAGGTCCATGCCCGGCGGGTCAGGTCGGCGCGAGCACCCGCAGCCCGACCGCCGCGGCTGCATCTGCTCGGCGGTCGTCGTAGGACACGAAGACGTCGGCGTCCACGCGGATCGCGACGGCCACGTGCAGCGCGTCGAGACTGCGGAGGTGCCGACCGGCCAACAGCCCGGCCTCGCGGAACAGGGACCGGTCGACATCCACGAGTTCCAGTCGGTCCAACACCGTGGTGACGGCTGTCTGGTCGATGCCGACTCGCCACGCCAGACGGCGGAGCTCGGTCTCGAGGAGCACGGAGGACATGGCATCCGAGCCGCTCGCTCGTGCGTCTCTCAGCCAGGAGGCCAGTCCCTCGGACTCGGGTTCCGCCACGACGAGCTTGGCCGCCGCCGAGGCGTCGAGGTAGACGCTCACCGGTCCCCGCGCAGGAAGTCGAGGTCTTCCTGTACCGGGTGGTCGAGCTGGACCCGCGGCAGGTCGGTGAAGTCACCACGAACCCGGGCTGGGCGGATCGGCAGCGGCCGCGGCGCGCCGGGGGGCACGAGCAGGGCGACCACCTCACCGTGGTTGGTGATCTCGAACGACTCGCCGGCCTGGACAGCGCGCAGGATGGCCGAGCTGTTGTTCCGGAGTTCGCGGTGCGGGATCGAGCGGGTCATGCCGGCCACCTCCGTAGCAACCGTAGCAACCGCTTCCCCGCCCGGCTACGCCGACGGCCGCCGTCCCACGAGGGGACGACGGCCGTGGTGGAGCCTTGGACGGAGTGTTCGGCTCGACGAGTGGGGCCGGAGGCCTCCGCGAGGAGATCCGGGTGGGGCTCAGCGCTGGGGGGACGGCACCTGGCCGGGGTGGACCGATCGCGGGGGCCCGGAGGGTCTCCCGATCGGGACACGGGCAGCAGCTCCGCGGCGGCGGGGGACGGCACCTGGCCGCGGTCGGAGCCCGGAGGGCGACAGTTCAGAGAGCGGCCTCGTCGACCTCCATGAGGGCGTTGTCGGTGTGCTCCACGATGGTCCGCTCCGAGGACAGCCGCGGCAGGACCTGGGTGGTGAAGAACCGGGCAGCGGCGAGCTTGCCCTCGTAGAAGTGCCGGTCCTTCCCGGTGACCTCGCCGGCCAGGGCGCCGAGCGCCACCTCGGCCTGGCGCACGAGCAGCCAGGCCGTGACCAGGTCGCCGGTGGCCAGCAGCAGCCGGCTGGTGTTCTGGCCGACCTTGTAGAGCGCAGTGAGGTCCTCCTGCGCCCCGGCGAGGTGGCCGAACATCGCCGTGAGCATCGCCTGGACATCGCCGAGGGCGGTGGCCAGTGCCGCGCGCTCCTCCTTGAGGCGCCCGTTGCCCGCCTCGGCGTCGATCGTGGCCTGGATCTGGCCGGCCAGCCAGGTCAGCGCGACGCCGCCGTCCTTGACGATCTTGCGGAAGAAGAAGTCCTGGCCCTGGATCGCCGTCGTCCCCTCGTAGAGGGTGTCGATCTTGGAGTCCCGGATGTACTGCTCGATCGGGTAGTCCTGCAGGTAGCCCGAGCCGCCGAGGGTCTGCAGCGACTCCTGGGTGAGCAGCTGGGTGGCCCGCTCGGACCCGAAGCCCTTGACCACCGGCAGCAGCAGGTCGTTGACGCGGGCGGCGAGCGTCGCCTCCTCGCTGTCGGCGGTGCCGGCGGCCTCGGCCTCGGTGACCTGGTCGCGGAAGCTGGCGGCGTAGAGGTACAGCGCCCGCATGCCCTCGGCGTAGGACTTCTGCAGCATCAGCGAGCGGCGGACGTCGGGGTGGTGGGTGATGGGGACCCGCGGGGCGTCCTTGCTGGTCGCGGTGAGGTCGGCGCCCTGGACGCGGGTCTTCGCGTAGTCGAGGGCCACCAGGTAGCCGGCCGACAGCGTGGCGATGGCCTTGGCGCCCACGAACATCCGGGCGTGCTCGATGACCCTGAACATCTGCGCGATGCCGTCGTGCACCTCGCCGACCAGCCAGCCCTTCGCGGGCACCGGCCCGTCGCCGAAGGTCAGCTCGCAGGTCGTGGAGACCTTCAGGCCCATCTTCTTCTCGACGTTGGTGACGTAGACGCCGTTGCGCTCGCCGAGCGCGCCGGTCTCGAGGTCGACGTGGAACTTGGGGACGACGAACAGCGACAGGCCCTTGGTGCCCGGGCCCGCGCCCTCGGGGCGGGCCAGCACCAGGTGGACGATGTTGTCCGACAGGTCGTGCGCGGCCGAGGTGATGAACCGCTTGACGCCGGTGAGGTGCCACGAGCCGTCGTCCTGCCGAACCGCCCTGGTGCGGCCGGCGCCGACGTCGGAGCCGGCGTCGGGCTCGGTGAGCACCATGGTGGCGCCCCACTTGTGCTCGAGCATGAGCCGGGCGAGCCGCTGCTGGTCGGGGGTGCCGAGCTCGTCCAGGATCGCGGCGAAGGCGGCCCAGGAGCCGTACATGAAGACGGCGGGGTTGGCGCCGAGCACCATCTCGAAGGCCGCCCAGGTCAAGGCGTGCGGAGCGCCGGAGCCGCCGAGGTGTTCGGGCAGGTCGAGGGAGAACCAGTCGCCGTCCTCGATGGCGCGCACGGACCGCTTGAA
>DATIMX010000314.1:0-5293 GCA_035474935.1 Geodermatophilus sp.
GCTCCTCGGCGGTCGCGCCGGGCTCGGTGGTCAGGGCGAGGCTGTGGTGGGGTGAGGTCCCCACGCGCCCGTGGCGGGTGCCGCGACCGAAGCCGGCGTGCTGCACCAGCCAGGCGGCGCTGAGCTTGACCTCACCGTCGCCGGCCGGCCAGCTCGGGCAGCCCTCGACGGCCTGCGTCACCGGGACCACCGGGTAGGAGAAGAACGAGCCCGCGCTGCGGCTGGTGGGGTCGGCGAGGTCCCAGACCATGCCCTTGCCGCGGCGCAGCTCCAGCACGGCGGCGCGCACGTCGGCCAGCGGGGCCCGCTCCCCCAGCTCGACGCCGAGGGTGCGCGCCAGCTCGGCGTAGCCCACCGGCCGGGACAGCTCCCCCGGCTCCAGCTCGAACGAGACGGTCAGGACGACGAACCGGCCGGGCTCACGCTTGAGCCGGCTGTCCCGGTAGGCGAACCCGCACTGCTCGGGGGTGAGCACCTGCTCGGCCGACCGCACGCGGTCCCAGACGCGGACGGCGGTGACGACCTGGCCGACCTCCTGGCCGTAGGCGCCGACGTTCTGCACCGGCGTCGCCCCGGTCGAGCCCGGGATGCCGGACAGCGCCTCCATGCCGGCCAGCCGCTGCTCGACGGTGTACGCGACCAGGTCGTCCCAGGGCTCGCCGGCCTGCACGACCAACCGGCTGCCGTCCCGCTCGACACCCCGGCTGCGGACCACGACCACGTCACCGGGCCACCCGGCGTCCGGGCCGATCAGGTTGGAACCACCACCGAGGACCAGCAGCGGCCGCCCGGCCGCATCGGCCTCGCCGACGGCAGCGATCAACTCGTCGGGGTCGGAGACCTCGACCAGCCGGTCGATGGGACCTCCCACGCCGAGGGTCGTCAGCTCCGCGAAGCGGGCGTTCCGTCGGACCTGCACGCCACCACGCTAGCCGCGACTACGCTCCGGACGGGTGAGCGAGGCAGGAGGCGGGGACCACAAGCGTCGCGCCAGCCTCCCGAGGAAGGCCAACCCGCGCCTGGCCGCGGGCCGGGCCCGCGCCCTGGGCCTCCCGACGCGCGGCACCACCAACGCCAACCGGCTGCGCCGGGTGGACCGCTGGCTGCTGGCCACCCAGGTGCCGCGGCTGCGTGACGCCGCCCGGCCGCTCGTGGTCGACCTGGGCTACGGCTCGTCAGCGGTGACCACGCTCGAGCTGGCCGACCGGCTGGGCCCGGAGGTGCACGGCCTCGAGGTGGTCGGCTTGGAGATCGACCCCGAGCGGGTGGCCGCTGTCGCCGCCGACCGCGACCCGCCGCGGGTCGACTTCCGGATGGGCGGCTTCGAGCTGGCCGGCCTGCGCCCGGTGCTGGTGCGGGCGTTCAACGTGCTGCGCCAGTACGACGAGGAGTCCGCCGCCCAGGCCTGGCAGGCGATGTGCGCCGCGCTCGGTCCCGGAGGACTGCTGGTGGAGGGCACCTGCGACGAGTGGGGACGCCGCTCGGCGTGGGTGGCGCTCGACGCCGACGGGCCGCTGACCCTGACGCTGTCGGCCCGGGTGTCGGACCTCGACCGGCCCTCCGACCTCGCCGAACGGCTGCCCAAGGCGCTGATCCACCACAACGTCCCGGGCCAGCCGGTGCACGAGTTCCTCCGGGCGCTCGACACCGCGTGGGCCACCGCGGCCGGGCTCTCGACCTTCGGCCCGCGCCAGCGCTGGACCGCGGCGGTGGAGTCCCTCGCCGAGCAGGGCTGGCCGTTCGTCGGCTCCAGCCGTCGCTGGCGGCACGGCGAGGTCACCGTGCGCTGGTCCGCCGTCGCCCCGGTCTGAGTGCGGCTGCGTCCTGCGGGACCAACAGCCGGACCGCTCGGCGAATCCGGTGTGATGCACAACACAGCACTCCTGACCTGCTCGTCCTCGCCGGGCCCTCCTGGCCGGCCGGGGTGACCTCTAGGAGCGGCGGCGGGCGGGGTTCCAATCCGCTACGGTCCGTACATGCGGGGCAACGGAGTCGGACTGCGGAGATAGGACTGCGGGCACCACCATGGACCTGCTGACCCCCGACGTCGGGCCATGACGCCCGCCGGGGCGTCGGCCGACTGGTCCCGGCGGCTGGAGTCGGTCCTCGCCGACCCGTCGCTGCTGCGACTGCTCTTCCAACCGATCGTCGACCTGCGACGCGGCGTCGTCGCCGGCTACGAGACCCTGGCCCGCTTCTGCGAGCCCGACGGGCAGCCGAGCCGGGTGGGCCCCGACCGCTGGTTCGCCGCCGCGGGCGCCCAGGGCACCGGGGCACGCCTGGAGAGCCTCGTCGTCCGGCGCTGCCTGGAGCTGTTGCGCACGGTGCCGCCCAACTGCTTCCTCACCGTCAACGTCAGCCCGCACCTGCTCACGGACCCCGAGCTGGCCGACACCCTCCTGGCCGTCCCGGACCTCGCTCCGCTGGTCCTCGAGCTGACCGAGCACCAGGACGTGACCGAGCTGGAGCCCCTCATCGACCTCCGCGACCGGCTCCGCAGCCGTGGCGCCCTCCTGGCGGTGGACGACGCCGGGTCGGGTTACTCCGGCCTCCAGCAGATCGCCGCCATCAAGCCGCAGATGGTCAAGCTGGACCGGGCGATCGTGTCCGGAGTGGACGGCGACGAGGTGAAGCTGGCGCTCACCGAGCTGCTCGGCGAGTTCGCCGGGCGGATCGACGCCTGGCTGCTGGCCGAGGGCATCGAGGCCTGGGGGGAGGTGGAGGCGCTCCTCCGCCTGGGTGTCCCGCTCGGGCAGGGCTGGCTCCTCGGCCACCCCGGTCCCGCCTGGCCCCGACTCGACCCGGGGACGGCCGCGCCGCTGCGCTTCCGGTCGGCGAAGGCCCGCCTCGTCGAGCACGTGGCCGGCCTGGTCGAGGAGGTGCCCGTCGAGGGCGGGCCGTCGGGAGGCGTGGTGCCCGAGGACCAGTCGGGGCTGCGCGTCGACTCCGGCGGCCGGCCCGTGGCGCTGCTGCTGCCGCGCCGTCGGGGCGACGACGAGCCGGGGCACCGGATCGCCCCGGTGAGCCTGCGCGTCCCCGCGCTCGCGGGAGTCCGCGAGGTGGCCCGGCGTGCCGCGGCACGCCCCGAGCACTCGCGTTTCGACCCGATCGTCTGCGTCGACGACGTCGGCGTCGCGGTCGGCGTCGTCCGCGTCGAACGTCTCCTGCTACGGCTCGCCGCCGATGGGTAGGAGACGGCCGTACCACCCATCCGCACAACTCATCCCGAGGGAATCGTGAAGCAGTTCTCCTGTGGCGACGTCGTCCCCACCTGCACCCGGCAGTTCCTCGCCCCCACGGACGAGGAGATCCTGGCCGCCGTCGCCGTGCACGCCCGCGCCGACCACGGCCTCACCGAGATCCCGCAGCACCTCATCGACCAGGTCCGGGAGCACATCCGCAGCGACTCGTGACCTCGCCGGGCACCTTCCGGCACCATGGGCGCCGTGCCGGTCGACGAGCGCCTGCGGCGACGGTGCACCGAGGCCGTCGCCCGAGAGGGTGAGCGCTTCGGCCTCCTGGTGCAGGAGGTCGAGGCCGGGCTGACGGCCGCGCCGGACCTGCAGGCGCCGGTCCCCTGGGTGCCGGCCTGGACGATCCGCGACCTGGTCGGACACCTGGGCGCCGTCCACCGCTGGGCGACCGCGATCGTGCGGGCCGGCACCACCGACCGGCCCGCCGCACCACCGCAGCCGCCGGACGGTGGCCTGCTCGACTGGTACGCCGCGGGCCTGACCGACCTGGTGCACGCGCTGCGCGACACGCCCCCGGACGCCCCGGCCTGGCACATGAGCCCGGCGGCCGAGAAGACCGTCGGCTCGTGGGTCCGCCGGCAGGCCCACGAGCTCGCCGTCCACCGCATGGACCTCGAGGTCGCCGCGGGCCTGCCGGTCACCGCGGTGGACCCGGAGCTGGCCGAGGACGGCGCGGACGAGGTGCTGCGCGTCGTCGTCCCCCGGTGGGCGCACGTCGAGCCGCTGGCCTCGGCCACGGCGGCGGTCGTCGTGCGCAGCACGGACACCGACCGGGTCTGGACGGTCCGGGTCAGCCGAGGGGACGTCGAGGTGCACGAGGGGGACGCCGACACCGCCGACGCCCGGCTCGAGGCACCGGCCGGTCAGCTGCTGCGCCGGCTGTGGGGCCGCCCGGCCGAGGTCACGGTGACCGGCGACCCGGCCGCCGAGGCGCTGCTGCGCGGCCGCTGAGGGCGCCGGGCACGATGGCCGGCGTGCGTCCCGTCCCCGTGACCCGATGAGCCGTCGCAAGCAGGCCGAGCCCGTCGTCCCGCCCGGTCCCACGCCCGTCGCCGGCGGCACCGCCGAGCTGCTCGGGGACGCCGACCGCGACGGCTCCTGGGTCCTGATGGTGGACGGGACGCCGCAGTCGCACGTCGACCTCGAGGACCCGACCCACCTGGAGTTCGAGTACGTGCGCCGGGTGGGCCACGTGCTCGACCTCGCCGCCGAGGAGGGCCGGCCCATCGACGTCGTCCACCTCGGCGGCGGCGCGCTGACCCTGCCCCGCTACGTCGCGGCGACCCGCCCCGGCTCCCGACAGCGGGTCGTCGAGCTCGACCAGCCGCTCACCGACCTGGTCCGTGCGCACCTGCCGCTGCCGCGGGACGCCCGCGTCCGGGTGCGCGCCGCCGACGCCCGCGAGGGGCTGGCCGCCCTGCCGGGCGCCAGCGCGGACGTCGTCGTCAGCGACGTCTTCGCCGGGGCCCGCACGCCGGCGCACCTCACCAGCGTCGAGTACGCGCAGGAGGCGCACCGCGTGCTGCGGCCGGGCGGCTCGTTCGTCGTGAACGTCGCCGACGGCCCGCCGCTGCGCTTCGCCCGCACCCAGGTGGCCACGCTGCGCGCGGTCTTCGCGCACGTCTGCCTGCTGGCCGAGCCGGGCACGCTGCGCGGCCGCCGCTTCGGCAACCTGGTGGCGGTCGCCTCGGACGCCGAGCTGCCGATCCCCGCGCTGGTCCGCCGCTGCGCCGCCGACCCGATGCCCAGCCGGGTGGTCGAGGGCGCCGACCTGGACCGCTTCGCCGGCCGGGCCGGGCCGGTGCACGACGCCGACGCGGTCGCCTCCCCCGAGCCCCCGGAGGGCGTCTTCAGCCGCTGAGCGCGGCCTCGAAGGCCGCCAGCGCGCGGTCGTCGAACAGCACGAACCGCACCTCCTGCACGTGCTCGACCGCGGCCGCGCGGACCCCGGCGACCGCCTGGACCGCGGCGTCCTCCAGCGGCCAGCCGTAGACGCCGGCCGAGATCGCCGGGAAGGCCACCGACCGCGCGCCCAGGCC
>DATIMX010000315.1:0-4056 GCA_035474935.1 Geodermatophilus sp.
CCGCACCTGCTGGACCGGGTGTGACGACCCGATCGGGTGGGCGGCATGCGGAATCGAGCGTCGCCCCTGCGAGTTGAACAATGTGTGACCGCATCGTCGATCGCGCCTTCGGCGCAGCGCCTCCTGCGGGTCGGCCGGGTCTACGCCGAGCCCGACGCCCGCGACTCGGTGCGCGGCCAGGAGATCCTCGCCCGGTTCCCGGACGCCGAGATCGTCGAGGTCGACTCGCACTGGAGGATCCCCGAGCTGCACGGCAACGCCGGCAACGTCGAGCGCTGGGTGCGGGTCAAGACCGAGACGCTCGTGCTGGGCGTCAAGAAGTCGCTGTCCGCGCGGCCCAACGGCCGGTCGGCGAACTGGATCGCGCCCTCGACGGCCAACGGCTGCGCCATGGCCTGCGCCTACTGCTACGTGCCGCGGCAGAAGGGCTACGCCAATCCGATCACCGTCTTCACCAACATCGAGCAGATCACCGGCTACCTGCGCCGGCACGTCGCCCGGCAGGGTCCCAAGTCCGAGCCCGACCAGTGCGACCCGCAGGCCTGGGTCTACGACCTCGGCGAGAACAGCGACTGCTCGGTCGACGCACTGGTCAGCGACAACGTCGCCGACCTGGTGGCGACCTTCGCCGAGCTGCCGACGGCGAAGGCCTCCTTCGCCACCAAGTACGTCAACCGGCAGCTGCTCGAGCTCGACCCGCGCGGCCGCACCCGCATCCGCTTCTCGGTGATGCCCGAGGACGACGCCAGGGTGCTCGACATCCGCACCAGCCGGGTCGCCGAGCGGATCGCCGCGGTGGACGACTTCGTCGAGGCCGGCTACGAGGTGCACCTCAACCTCTCCCCCGTGGTGCTGCGCGAGGGCTGGGAGGCCGACTGGGCGCAGCTGCTCCGCCGGCTGGACGACGAGCTCTCCCCCGCGGCCAAGGCGCAGGCCGCCGCCGAGGTCATCCTGCTCACCCACAACCGGGACCTGCACCAGGTCAACCTCGGTTGGCACCCCAAGGCCGAGGAGCTGCTCTGGCGGCCGGACCTGCAGCAGCCCAAGCGCAGTCAGAACGGCAGCTGGAACGTGCGCTACCGCAACGACGTCAAGCGCGCCGGCGTGACGCGGGTGCAGGAGCTCGTCGCGGCGCACGCGCCGTGGCTGCGCATCCGCTACGCGTTCTAGCGCAACGGCCCCGTTCCGTGTCGATGTGTCGACACGCCGTGCTGGGTCGCTGACAGAACGTGTGCGACCCTGGGAGGCAACCCCGGGTTGGAGGTGAGGGGATGGCGCTCGACCACGAGGCCGCGGTGACGGCGCCGTCCCTGCTGACCGCACTGCCGGACACCGTGGTCGTCGCCGACGCCGCGGGCCGGATCACCTACGTCAACCCGCACGTGCGGGTGCTGCTGGGCTACGAGCCCAGCGCCGTCCTGGGCCGCCCGCTGGAGGTCCTCATGCCCCAGCGCTTCCGCCGCGGCCACGGCACCGA
Source organism: Geodermatophilus sp. (assembly GCA_035474935.1). Taxonomy (GTDB): domain Bacteria; phylum Actinomycetota; class Actinomycetes; order Mycobacteriales; family Geodermatophilaceae; genus Geodermatophilus. The sequence goes on from DATIMX010000315.1 coordinate 1,478, forward strand.
CTACACCCGCTTCCTGGCCACCGGGCAGGGCGAGCTGGCCGGACGCACCACCCAGCTGCCGGCGATGCACGCCGACGGCCACGAGGTCACCGTCGACGTCACGCTCGCGATGGTGCCACCGCCGGACGGCGCCGGGCCGGAGGCGGCGGGGGTGGTCGCCGTCCTCCGCGACGCGAGCACCACGGTCCTGCTGGAGCGCCAGCTGATGGTCAGCCGCTACCTGGCGGCGACGCTGCGGGTCACCGCCGCGCTCACCGAGGCGCCCGACGCCGACGTCGCCTTCCGCGACCTGCTGCCGACCCTGTGCACCGAGCTGGACTGGGACGCCGCCACCCTCTGGGAGCCCGACAGCGCCAGCCGGTCGCTGCACCACGTCGGCACCTGGACCGCCCCCGGCTCGGAGGCACCGGCGCTGCACGCGGCCTCCCACGCCCACCGGATCGGGCGCGGCGAGGTGCTGCCCGGGCTGGTCTGGTCCCGTCGCGAGCCCGTCGTCGTCGAGGACCTGTGGGCCCAGCCCCGCCTCACCCGGCTCGCGGCCGCACGCGCCGACGGGCTGCGCACCGGCGTCGCCTTCCCCGTGGTGCGCGGCGAGGAGCTGCTCGCGGTGTGCGAGCTGTTCTCCCGCGAGCTGCGGCCGGTGCCGGCCGAGCTGCTCGACGTGCTGGCCCACGCCGGGCGCCAGATCGGCCAGTTCCTCGGCCGGCTGCGCGCCGAGTCCGAGGTCCGGCAGCTGGCCGACACGCTGCAGCGCAGCCTGCTGCCCTCGCACCTGCCGGCCATCCGCGGCGTCGACCTGGCCGCGCGCTACCGGCCGGGCGGCGGCGCCGGGTTGGTCGGCGGGGACACCTACGACGTCATGCCGCTGCCGGACGGCCGCTGGATGGTGCTCATCGCCGACGTCTGCGGCACCGGCGCCGAGGCCGCGGCGGTCACCGCGCTGACGCGGCACACCGCCCGGGCGGCGGCCAGCCCGGCCGCCGAGACGACCGCCGGCCCGGCCGAGGTGCTGCGCGCGGTGAACGCGGCGCTGCTGCGCGCCCGGACCGACGGCCCGCTGCGCTTCGTCACCGCCTGCTGCCTGGTGCTCTCCCCCGGCCCGGGGGGCGTGTGCGCGACCGTCGGCGTGGCCGGGCACCCGCTGCCGGTGCTCGCCTGCCCCGAGGGCCCGCGGGAGATCGGGGTGCCCGGCCGGCCGCTGGGCATCACGCCGGACCTCGACGTCCCGGTGGTCGAGGTGGAGCTGCCGCCGGGGTCGACGCTGGTGCTCTACACCGACGGGGTCACCGAGGCCCGCGACGACACCGGTGCCCAGTTCGGCGAGGACGGGCTGTTCCGGGTGCTCGCCGCGGGCTGCCGGGACGCGGAGGCGACCGTCGAGGCGATCACGGCCACGGTCGAGAAGCGGCTGCACGACTCCCGCTACGAGGCCGACGACCTCGCCGTCCTCGCCCTCGCCGTCCGCACTGAAGAAGGACCCCGTGCCGGGCCCCGCCCTGAGCCCGGCCCTCCTGCAGGGGCCCGCCGCGAGCCTGCGAGCGGTGGGGGGCAGGACGGTCCTTACCCGGTCTGGCCGGTGTCGGCGTGCGCGGCGCCCACCGGCTTGGACTCCGGTGAGCCACGCTGGCGCAGGTAGACGGCGAAGATCGCCATCGAGCCGACGGCCAGCATCTCGGACTGCCAGTTCTGGAAGGACCTGTTCCAGAAGTCCGCCTCGCCGAGGTAGCCGGCGTAGCTGACCGGGTCCTGCCGCTGGCCCAGCTGCTCGGAGTTGTAGGCGGCCCAGCCGGCCACCGAGCTCGCTGCCCAGGTGAGCAGGAACAGCACGCCCATGAGCAGGCCCAGGGATCGGGAGAAGACCGCCGTCCGCCACCCGCCGGTGCGGGCCCACGACGGGGACTCCTCGCCGGCGTGCGGCCCGACCTGCTGCTCACGGTCGGACTCCGTGCCCTCCTGGCCCGGCTCCTTGGACTCCGAGGAGCCCCGCTGCACCAGCCAGACGGTGGCGAAGACGTAGAGGAAGAACTGCAGGTACTCCGACTGCCAGTTCTCCATGACGTCGACACCGAAGGACGACGAGGTGACGTAGTCGAGGAAGGACACGGTGGGCAGGCCGTTGGTCACCTGCCGTGCGTTGAAGTCGGCCGTCCCGGCGATCGCCTGGCCGACGAGGGTGACGAGGAAGAGCCCGCCGAACGACAGGCTCAGCGCGTTGGCGCGGAGGAAGCCGTAGCGGGGCGCGGTCATCGGCCGATCAGCCCCAGCGCCACGACGTAGGCGATCCCGAGCAGGATGACCGCCAGATAGCCGAGGAAGACCCCGCGGACGCCCTTCACGGCCCCTCCACCTCACAGTCGTAGGGCAGCTCGCCGCGCGGCTGGCAGGCCGCGGCGGTCACCCGCCAGCCGGCCGGGGTGTCGGTCAGGAACACCGTGTCGCCGCTGAGCCGGACCTGCGCGTCGCCGCCCCAGACCTCCACCGCCTCGACCGCGCCACCGGGCAGCGGGAGCTGGCCGATGACGTCGGCGCACGGTGACGACTCGTCGGACTCGAGGGTCTCCAGCGTCGACGGCGCGAGC
>DATIMX010000316.1:0-5599 GCA_035474935.1 Geodermatophilus sp.
GGCTCGACGACCGGGCTGTGCGGCGGCGCCGTCCGGGCACGGGTGTCCTCCTCTGCGTCGGTCGACGACGGTAGGTCGGCGGCGCGGCGGGATCTGGTGGAATCGCCGACGTGACGGCGAACTCCGAGGACGAACGGCTGCACGCCCGGACGCTGGGCTCCGCCGGGCCGCGGGTGGTGTTCGTGCACGGCCTGTTCGGCCAGGGCAAGAACTGGACGACGATCGCCAAGGGCCTCGCCGCGGACCACCGGGTGACCCTGCTCGACCTGCCCAACCACGGGCACTCCCCGTGGACCGACCGGGTCGACTACGTCGACATGGCCGAGCTGGTCGCCGCGGAGCTGCGCCCGTTCGGCGAGCCGGCCACGCTCGTCGGGCACTCGATGGGCGGGAAGGTGTCGATGCAGCTGGCGCTGCGGCACCCGGAGCTGCTGCGCGCGCTGGTCGTCGTCGACATCGCCCCGGTCGAGTACCCGGTCTCCGGCGGCCGCACCGACGACCCCGACGAGGAGGCCTCGCCCTTCGCCGCCTACATCGCGGCGATGCGCGCCCTCGACCTCGACCGGCTGAGGACCCGCGAGGACGCCGACGCCGCCCTGCGGACCGCCGTCCCGAGCCGGATGGTGCGCTCGTTCCTGCTGCAGAGCCTGGTGCGCGAGGGGGCGGACGCCGACGGCGGGTGGCGGTGGCGGCTCAACCTCGAGCTGCTCGGTCGCGACCTGGGTGAGCTGCGCGGCTTCCCCGAGCCGCCGCCGGGCGCCCGCTACGACGGCCCGGTGCTGTGGATCGCCGGCGCCACCAGCCACTACGTGCTGCCCGAGGACCGGGCGCGCATGGAGGAGCTGTTCCCGAACACCCGGCTGGTGCGGGTGAAGAACGCCGGCCACTGGGTGCACTCCGAGCAGCCGGAGGTCTTCCTGCAGACGGTCCGGCTCTTCCTCGACGCAGTCGAGCGGTGACGGGGCCTCGACGCAGTCGAGCGGTGACGGGGCCTGGACGCGGTCGAGTGACGACAGGGCCTGGAGTGCGTGGAGCGCCGACGAACGGAGACCCCGGTCCCTGATCGCCGCGCTCGGGTGCACGTCGGACGATTTCGGCCGAAACCCTCGGTTGCCCTGTCTCATCGTCCCCGAGGTGCTCCGTGCGGCGTTCTGTCCCGTCCCGTCTGCTCGCGCTGTCCCTGCGCGTCAAGGTCCTCATGGCGGTCGCCGCGGCCTGTGTGGTCGCCCTGACCGTCGGCATCGTCGGCGTCCTCCAGCTGGGCGCGCTCCAGCAGCGCAGCCAGGAGATCAACACCGACGCGCTGGTGCCCTCCAACCAGATCGCCGAGGTGCGCCGGGCGTTCCTGCAGACCCGCATCGACGCCCTCGCCGACGAGCTCCTGCCCGACGCCGCCGCCGCGGCCAAGGCGCACGAGCTGTACCTGGCCGACATCCAGGCCGTGGACGCGGCCATCGAGGCCTACGCCGCGAGCGGGCTGACCACCGCCCAGGAGCAGCAGGTGGCGGCGCTCTCCGACGCCTGGGACCAGTACGAATCGCTGGTCAGCAGCGACGCCTACCGACTGGCGGTGCACCAGGGCCGGTTCGCGGACTTCCTGGCGATGCGCAGCAACACGATCGCCCCGGTGGCCGCGGAGCTCAACGCCGCACTGGACGAGCTGCTCGCCAGCGAGGCCGCGACGGCCGAGTCCTCGGTCCAGGCGGCGACGGACACCTACGAGTCGGCCCGGACCATCGTGCTGGTCCTGCTCGCGGTCGGACTGGCCGCCGCCGTCGTGCTGGCGCTGCTGGTGGCGCGACTGATCACCCGGCCGGTGGTGGCCGTGCGCAACGGCCTCATGGCAATGGCCAGCGGTGACCTGACCACCCGTGTGGAGGTCTCCTCCGGCGACGAGGTCGGCCAGATGGCCGAGGCGCTCAACCAGGCGGCCGAGAGCCTGCGCGGCACCGTCTCCTCGACGGCCGAGTCGGCGTCCGCCCTCGCCGCCGCGGCCGAGGAGCTCAGCGCGTCGTCGGAGTCCATCGCCGGCAGTGCGGAGGAGGCCGCGAGCCAGGCCGGCACCGTGGCCGCCGCGGCCGAGCAGATCTCCCGCAACGTGCAGACCGTCGCCTCCGGGTCCGAGGAGATGGGCGCCTCGATCAACGAGATCGCCCAGAACGCGTCCGAGGCCGCCCGCGTCGCGGGCACCGCGGTCCGGGCTGCCGAGGAGACGACGCAGACGGTGACCAAGCTCGGCGTCTCCTCGCAGGAGATCGGCGAGGTGGTCAAGACCATCACGAGCATCGCCGAGCAGACCAACCTCCTGGCCCTCAACGCCACCATCGAGGCCGCGCGCGCCGGGGAGGCCGGCAAGGGCTTCGCCGTCGTCGCCAACGAGGTCAAGGAACTGGCCCAGGAGACGGCCAAGGCCACCGAGGACATCGCCCGCCGGGTCGAGGCCATCCAGGCCGACACCGCCGGCGCGACGACGGCCATCTCCGGCATCGCGGCGATCATCAGCCAGATCAACGACTTCCAGCTGACCATCGCCTCGGCGGTGGAGGAGCAGGGGGCGACCACCGCGGAGATGAACCGCAGCGTCAGCGAGGCCGCCACCGGCAGCGGCGAGATCGCCGGCAGCATCAACGGTGTCGCGCACGCCGCGTCCGCCACCACGGCCGGTGTCGCGCAGACCCGGCAGGCGGCCGAGGAGCTGGCCCGCATGTCCGGCGACCTGCAGGAGCTGGTGCAGCGCTTCCGCTACTGACCCCGATGCGCGTCCGACGGGCGCCGTGGACCTGAGTGTCCGCGGCGCCCGTCGTCGTTCCCGGGCACGTCGGGGCGGGACCGCCGGGCGCACGTCGCGCAGCCGGCGGTCGTCCCCGCGACTCGACGCCGTGCTCGGTCGCACCGTGAGCCCGGACGCCCCGTAGCGTTGCCGACCTGCCGCGTCTCCGCCGCCCACCCACGGGGTCCCCATGCGCCTGCGCCGCTCGCTGCCCGCCGTCTCCGCCGCAGCGCTGACCGGCGCCGTCCTCGGCGCCTCGCCCGCCGCCGGCATCGCCCAGGGCGCCGCGGCGGAGGAGGGCCAGTTCCCGTTCGCCGTGCAGCTGCGGTTCGAGGACGTCACCCGATCCGACGGCACGGTCTACGACAGCGCCTGCTCCGGGGCCCTCGTCTCGCCGACCTGGGTCATGACCGCCGGGCACTGCTTCCACGACGACGACGGCAACCGCACCAGCGGACCCCCGGCCTACACCGCCGTCGCCCGCCTCGGGACGGCGAGCACCACGGACCCCGCAGCCGGCGTGACCCGCTCGGTGGTGTGGGTGGAGCAGTCCGGTAGCAACGACATCGCCGTCGCCCGCCTGGACGCGCCGGTCGACGGGCTCACCCCCCTGCCGCTCAGCACCGAGGAGCCCGCGCAGAGGCAGCTGCTGACCTTCGCCGGCTGGGGCGCCACCACGAGCGACGGGCCCTGGAGCGACCAGTTGTCCTGGGGCCAGGTGGAGGTCACCGCGGTGGGGTCGACGACCGTGTCGGTGGAGGGCCGCTGGCCCGCTCCGGACACCAGCGCGTGCGCGTACGACTCGGGGGCGCCCTACACCACCGGCGGGGCGAGCCCGGTGCTCGTCGCCGTGGAGAGCGGGGGGCCGGTGTGCCCGCACCGGTCGCAGGAGACCACCGCGCGCGTCGACGTCGTCGCCGGCTGGGTCGACGGCGTCGTCGACGACCTGCCGTGAGCAGGTGACCGGCCCGGGCCTCGACCAGCACGCGGTAGGACGAAGCGGTGGCCGCCGATCCGGTCGCGACCGGAACTACAGTCGGCCGCCCGGGGACGGCCGGGCACACCGGCGTGGGGAGGGCAGCCCGTGGCGGAGACGTGGCCGCGGCCGGTGCCGCTGGTCGGCGACGCGACCTCGGCGTCCCAGCGGGCCGCCGACCCCACCGGCTGGGCGATGGGCGAGCAGGTCCGGGACGCCCTGCACCGGGTGGTGGGCGCCCGCCGCGACGTCCGGCGGTTCCGGCCCGACCCCGTCCCCGCCGACGTCCTGGAGCGCGTGCTGTCCGCGGCGCACGCCGCCCCGTCGGTCGGCCACAGCCAGCCGTGGCGGTTCCTCGTCGTGCAGGACGCCGGGACCCGGGACCGGGCGGCGGTGCTCACCGACCGGGAACGGCTGCGCCAGGCCGCGCAGCTGGAGCCGGACGCCGCCCGCCGACTGCTCGACCTGCAGCTCGAGGGCGTGCGGGAGGCGCCCCTCGGGGTGGTGGTCTGCTGCGACCGGCGGACCCCGGCGGCCGGGGTGCTGGGCCGCGCCACCTTCCCCGACGCCGACCTGTGGAGCTGCGTGGCGGCCATCCAGAACCTGTGGCTGGCGGCCCGGGCCGAGGGCCTCGGACTGGGCTGGGTGACCCTGTTCCGGCCCGAGGAGCTCGCCGGGTTGCTCGGCCTGCCGGACGGCGTCGTGACCCTGGGCTGGCTGTGCCTGGGCTGGCCCGACGAGCGGCCGCCCGCTCCGGGCCTGGAGCGGGCCGGCTGGTCCCGGCGGCTGCCGCTGTCCGACGTCGTCCTGCACGACCGGTGGCCCGTCGAGGACGCCGGGGCGCCGGCGGCGCCGCCGTCGCACCTGCGGGCGCCGGACCGGGAGGCGGTCGTCGCGGCCCGGGACCAGGCCGACCGGTTGCTCACCCCGCCGGGCTCGCTCGGCGTCCTGGACCGGGCCGTGGACGGCGTGGTGGCGCTCGGTGGCGCCGGGACCTCCGGCGGGACCCTGGTGCTCGTGGCCGCCGACCACCCGGTCGCCGCCCACGGGGTGTCGGCCTACTCCCCCGGCGTCACCCGGGACGTCGTCCGCGCGGCCGTCGCCGGGACGTCGCTGGGGGCCACGGCCGCTCGGACCGCGGGCCTCGGGGTGTGCGTCGTGGACGCCGGGGTCTCCGGCGCCCCCGTCCCGGGTGCGACGGTGATCCGTCCGGTCGACCCGCGCGGGGACCTCGTCGGCCGGCCGGCGATGACGCCGGAGGACGCCCGACGGTCGCTGGACGCCGGCCGCGAGCTGGGCCGGGCAGCGGCGGCCGCGGGGCTGGTGGCCGTGGGTGAGGTCGGGGTCGGCAACACCACGATCGCGGCGGCGCTCGCGTGCGGCCTGCTGGACGCCGACCCGACCGACGCCGTCGGGCTGGGGTCGGGCGCCGACGCCGAGGTCCTCGCCCGCAAGCGCCAGGTGGTGGGCGAGGCCGTGGGCCGGGCCCGGCGGAACTACCCGGCCCTGACGCGGGACCCGGTGGTGGCGCTCGCCGAGCTGGGCGGCCCCGAGCTCGCCGTGCTGGCCGGGGTGGTCCTGGGTGCGGCGGAGGCCGGGGCGGCCGTGGTGCTGGACGGCTACGCCACCTCGGTCGCCGCCCTCGTGGCCGTGCGGCTGGAGCCGGGTGTGCAGCCCGCCCTGGTCGCGGGGCAGCGCAGCCGCGAGCGCGGGCACGAGCTCGTCCTCCAGGACCTGGGCCGGGAGCCGCTGCTGGACCTGCGGATGCGCGCCGGTGAGGGCGTCGGTGCGGCCCTGGCCGGCGGCCTGCTGCTCGCCGGGCTGGCGCTGCGCCGGGAGACCGCGCGCGTCGA
>DATIMX010000317.1:0-3093 GCA_035474935.1 Geodermatophilus sp.
AGATGGCCGTCGTCGTCCGCACCGCGCTGGCCATCGGGCCGCTGCGGCGGGCGCTCACCTCGGCCGGCGTCCCGGTCGAGGTCGGCACCGACGAGCTGCCGCTCGCCGCCCAGCCGGCCGTCGCGCCGCTGCTGGCCGCGCTCAGCGCGCTGCTGCCGCGGCCGGGCGCCGAGCCGGGCACGCCGGCCCTCGACGAGCCCGGCGCCGAGGCGCTGCTGACCTCCGCGCTGGGCGGCGCGACCGTGCTGGACCTGCGCCGGCTGCGCCGCGCCGTGCGGATCGCGCAGGCGCAGCGCGGGGTCGACGCCGACGAGCGGGGCGCGCCGCTGGCCACCGCGCTCACCGACGAGGCGCTGCTGGAGGAGCTGCCCGAGGCCGTCGTCCGCCCCGCGCGCCGGGTCGCTGCCGTGCTGGCCGCCGGCCGGGTGGCGCTGGCCCGCGACGGCTCCGCGGAGGACGTGCTCTGGGCGATGTGGCAGCGCAGCGGCCTGGCCGGCCGGTGGGCGCGGGCCAGCGCCGCCGGCGGGGCGGCCGGAGCGGTCGCCGACCGCGACCTGGACGCCGTCGTCGCGCTGTTCGACGCCGCGGCGGGCTTCGTCGACCGGCTGCCCTCGGCCACCGTCGGCGCGTTCGTCGAGCACCTGTCGGCGCAGGAGCTGCCCGGGGTCACCGGCGCGGGCCGGGAGTCGGCGACCGACGCCGTCCGGCTGCTCACCGCGCACGCGTCCAAGGGCCTGGAGTGGGACGTCGTGTGCGTGGCCGGCGTGCAGGAGGGCATCTGGCCCGACCTCCGCGACCGCGGCACCCTGCTGGGCACCGAGCTGCTGGTCGAGCGGGTGGCGGGCATCGACGGCGCCGTCCTCGACCGGCGCGTGCAGATGCTGGCCGAGGAGCGACGGCTGTTCTACGTCGCCTGCACCCGCGCCCGCCGCCGGTTGGTGGTCACCGCCGTCGAGGGTGCGCTGGACGGTCCCGACGCCGGCGCCACCGCCTCCCGGTTCCTCGACCTCGTCGCCGCCCCACCCGACGAGGGCCGGCCGCTGACGCCGCTGCCGCGCTCGCTCACGCTGCCCGCGCTGGTCGCCGAGCTGCGGCGGGCGGTCAGCGATCCGCAGACCGAGCCGGCCCGGCGGTCGGCCGCCGCCGCGGTGCTGCGCCGGCTCGCCGACGAGGGCGTGCCCGGCGCCTCCCCGGCCGACTGGTGGGGCCTGGCGCCGCTGTCCGACGACGCCCCGCTGGTGCCCGACGGCGAGGCGGTGCGGGTGCGCCCGTCGGCGATCGAGACGTTCCAGCGCTGCCCGCTGAAGTGGGTGCTCGGCGCGGTCGGTGCAGAGGCCTCGCCGGACACCACCCGCACCGTCGGCTCGGCGGTGCACGCCGTCGCGCAGCAGGTGGCCGAGGGGCTGCCCGCCGCCGAGGCACCCGCGGCGCTGGCCGAGGAGCTCGACCAGCTCGACCTCGGCCCCGGCTGGGCCGACCAGCGGCAGCGGGCCGCCGCCCGCGACATGCTCGACCGGTTCCTGCGCTGGCACGCCGCCAACGGCCGCGAGCTGGTGTCCGCCGAGGCCGACTTCGACGTCACCGTGGGACGGGCCCGCATCCGCGGCCAGGTCGACCGGCTCGAGCGTGACGGCGCCGGCCGGCTGGTCGTCGTCGACCTCAAGACCGGCCGCACCGTCGCGCGCGACATCGACACGCACGGGCAGCTGGCCGCCTACCAGGTGGCCGTCGCCGCCGGAGCGTTCGGCGACCACGGGCGCGCGCCCGGCGGGGCGGCGCTGCTGCAGGTCGGCTCCGGCACCAGGGCCAAGGAGCAGGCGCAGGACCCGCTGCCCGCCGACGTCCCGGTGCGGGAGACGTGGGCCGGGGAGCTGGTGGCGCAGGTCGGCGACGGCATGGGCGCGGCCACCTTCGAGGTGCGCACCGGCAGCCACTGCTCCCGGTGCCCGGCCCGGCGCAGCTGTCCGCTGCACGAGCGCGGCCGGCAGGTCACGTCGTGAGTCGGCGGACGCCGACCCCGGAGGAGCAGCTCTCCTTCGACGACGCCCTGTTCGGGGTGGCGCCCGAACCGGTCGAGGAGCGCCGGCTGCTCACGCCGGCCGAGGTCGCCGCCCGGTGCGGACTGTCCTACGCGCCCTCCGACGAGCAGGCGCGGGTGGTGTCGGCGCCGGCCGACCGGCCGCTGGTCGTCGTGGCCGGGGCCGGGTCGGGCAAGACCGAGACGATGGCCGCCCGCGTCTGCTGGCTGGTGGCCAACCAGCTGGTCGCCCCCGACGCGATCCTCGGGCTGACCTTCACCCGCAAGGCCGCGAGCGAGCTCAACGAGCGCATCCGGATCCGGCTGGGGGCGCTGTCCCGGCACCCGGAGACCGAACCGGAGCTGAAGGAACGGCTGGCCGTCGCGATGCCGACGGTGTCGACCTACCACGGCTACGCCGCCTCGCTGGTCAGCGAGCACGGGCTGCGGATCGGCGTCGAGCCCGGCGCGGGCGTGCTCGGGCCGGCCATGTGCTGGGGGCAGGCGTCCTCCGTCGTCTCCGGGTGGACCGGCGACATGGACGACGTCCAGCTGAGCCCGCTCACCACCGTCGAGGACGTGCTGGCGCTGGCCGGCGAGCTCGGCGAGCACGACATCTCCGCCGACCAGTTGCGCGCGTGGACCGCGCAGCTGGAGCGGCGGATCGCCGGCTACCCCGACGCGAAGGGCAAGCGCGGCCCGTACAAGCCGGTGCTCGACATGCTGGCCCGCCAGCGCGCCCGCGTGGCGCTGCTGCCGCTGGTCGAGGCGTTCGAGGCGCGCAAGCGGGCCGCCGGGGCGATCGACCACTCCGACCAGGTGGCGCTGGCCGCGAAGGTCGCCGTCAGCGCGCCCGAGGTCGGCCGCCGCGAGCGGGCCCGCTGGCGGATCGTGCTGCTCGACGAGTACCAGGACACCAGCGTCGGCCAGCTGCGGATGCTCGAGGCGCTGTTCGGCCGCACCACCGGGCACGCGGTGCTCGCCGTCGGGGACCCGAGGCAGTCGATCTACGGCTGGCGCGGCGCGTCGGCGGGGACGATCGAGCGCTTCGCCCGCACCTTCCCCGGCGTCCGCGG
>DATIMX010000318.1:0-8703 GCA_035474935.1 Geodermatophilus sp.
GTGATCTCCCGGGCGTAGGGCTTGGACGCCTCGACCCGGGCCTGGGCACGCACGATGCGGGCACCGGCGATCAGCTCCTGCGCCGAGAAGATCTTCTTCGTCGACTGGGTGGAGCGGATGCGGCGCCGCAGCGCGCGGAGAGAGGCGGCCACGGGTCAGGCCTTCTTCTTGACCTGGACGCGCTCCTGGCCACGCTCGGACGCGTCCATGGCCTCGGCCTCGGGCTCGTTCACCTTGAGGGACTCGCCCTCGCTGGTCGTGAACTGGCCGTAGAAGGCCTCGACCGCCTTCTCGAGGTTCTGCACGGCGTCGTCACCGAGCACCTTGGAGGTGCGGATCTCGTCGTAGACGCCGGTCTCGCCACGGGCGATGTAGTCGAGGAACTCCGACTCGAAGCGGCGCACGTCGTTCACCGGCACGACGTCGAGCTTGCCGGTGGTGCCCAGCCAGAGCGAGACGACCTCGCGCTCGACGGGGTAGGGCGAGTACTGCCCCTGCTTGAGCAGCTCGACCAGGCGCTGGCCGCGGTCCAGGGTGGCGCGGCTGGAGGCGTCCAGGTCCGAGGAGAAGGAGGCGAAGGCCTCCAGCTCGCGGAACTGGGCGAGGTCCAGGCGCAGGCGGCCGGCGACCGAGCGCATGGCCTTGATCTGCGCCGAACCACCGACGCGGGACACCGAGATGCCGACGTTGATGGCCGGGCGGACACCGGAGTTGAACAGACCGGTCTCGAGGAAGATCTGGCCGTCGGTGATCGAGATGACGTTGGTCGGGATGTAGGCCGAGACGTCGTTGCCCTTGGTCTCGACCAGAGGCAGACCGGTCATCGAGCCCGCACCCAGCTCGTCGGAGAGCTTCGCGCAGCGCTCCAGGAGACGGGAGTGCAGGTAGAAGACGTCGCCCGGGTAGGCCTCGCGGCCCGGCGGACGGCGCAGCAGCAGGGACACCGCGCGGTAGGCCTCGGCCTGCTTCGACAGGTCGTCGAACACGATGAGGACGTGCTTGCCCTCGTACATCCAGTGCTGGCCGATCGCCGAGCCGGCGTAGGGGGCGATGTACTTGAAGCCCGCGGCCTCGGACGCCGGAGCCGCGACGATGGTCGTGTACTCCATCGCGCCGGCCTCCTCGAGGGCCGACCGGATCGAGGCGATCGTCGAGCCCTTCTGGCCGATCGCGACGTAGATGCAGCGCACCTGCTGCGCCGGGTCGCCGGTGGCCCAGGCTTCCTTCTGGTTGATGATCGTGTCGGTGACGATCGCCGTCTTGCCGGTCTGGCGGTCACCGATGACGAGCTGGCGCTGACCGCGGCCGATCGGGGTCATGGCGTCGATGGCCTTGATCCCGGTCTGCAGCGGCTCCTTGACCGACTGCCGCTGCACCACGGTGGGCGCCTGCAGCTCGAGGGCGCGGCGCCCGGTCGTCTCGATCGGGCCGGCGCCGTCGATCGGGTTGCCCAGCGGGTCGACGACCCGGCCGAGGTAGCCGTCGCCGACGGCGACCGACAGGACCTCGCCGGTGCGGCGGACCTGCTGGCCCTCCTCGATGCCGGAGTAGTCACCCAGGACCACGACGCCGACCTCGCGGACGTCGAGGTTCAGCGCCAGGCCGCGGACGCCGCTCTCGAACTCGAGCAGCTCGTTGGTCATGACCGAGGGCAGGCCCTCGACGCGGGCGATGCCGTCGCCGGCCTCGGTGACGATCCCGACCTCCTCCCGCGACACGTCGGGCGAGTACTCGGTGACGTAGTTCTGGATGGCACTGCGGATCTCGTCGGCGGAGATCGTCAGCTCGGCCATGGCGTGGTGTCCTCTTCCCTGCTGGGTCGTGTCTGGGTGGGGCCGGGTCAGCCGACGAGCCGTCGGCCGGCGGCCTCGAGACGGTGGGCGATGCTGCCGTTGATGACCTCGTCACCGACGCGGATGACCAGGCCACCGAGCACGCTCGGGTCGACGGTCACCTGCAGCCCGATCGGGCGGTGGTAGAGGCGGCCGAGGAGCTCGGCCAGCCGGCGTTCCTGCGCGTCGGTCAGCGCCACGGCGGTGGTCACGTGTGCCACCGACTGACCGCGACGGGTCGAGGCCGCCTCGGAGAGGCGCTCGACGACGGTCTCGGCGTTGCCGACGGTCCGCCCGGTGAGGTGGTTGCGCAGCAGCATCGCGGTGATCGGGCTGACCCGGCCCGCGAGCAGCCGGTCCAGCAGCGCGGTCTTGCCGGCGGACGGAGCGGCGCGGTCGCTGAGGATCCGGGACAGTTCCGCATCCCCGCCGACAATACGTCCGAAGCGGAACAGCTCGTCCTCGACGCCGTCGAGCTCACCGCGGGCGTCCGCGGCGTCCAGCGCGGCGTCCGTGGCCAGGGTCTCGGTCGCCTCCACCAGGTCCAGCGGCCGCGACCAGCGCTGCCGGGCCGCGGTCTCGACCAGGTCCAGCGTGGCCTCGGAGACCCGGCCGGACAGCAACCGCCGCGCGACGCCGGCCCGGTCCGTCGGGCTACCCGACGGGTCCGACAGCGCCCGGCGCACCGCGACCTGCCCGTCGAGCAGGCGCGCGACGGCGAACAGCTCGTCGGCCAAGGCCGCGAGCTCCTCGGGGGTCGCGGCCCGCTCCTGGCCGGTCAGGCGATCGCGCGCCCGCTCCAGCAGACCGGAGGCCGGCCGGGTGATCTCGCCCAGCCGTTCCCGGACGACCGCGAGCGCCGCGCGGCTGGAGGCATCCATCAGCGGTCGCCCTGCGCGTACACGGAACTGCCGGTGGCACCGCCCCGGCCGTCCGGCGAGGCGCCGGCGGCCATGCCGTCGAGCTGGTCGAGGAACCGGTCGACGGTGCCGCTGCGACGCGCCTGGTCCTCGAGGGACTCGCCGACCACGCGGCCGGCCAGGTCGACCGCGAGCGCGCCGATCTCGCCGCGCAGCTGGTTGACGACCTGCTGCCGCGAGGCCGCCAGCTGCTCCTCGCCGCGGGCGAGGATCCGCGCCGACTCCTCCTGCGCCTGGGCCCGCAGTTCCTCGAGGATCTGCTGGCCCTCGGCGCGGGCCTGGTCGCGGATCTGCGCGGCCTCGGTGCGTGCCTCGGCCAGCTGGGCGCGGTACTGCTCCAGCGCCGCCTTGGCCTCGGCCTGCATCGTCTCGGCCCGCTCGATCCCGCCCTCGATCGCTTCGCGGCGGGCCCGGAAGACCTGCTCGAAGCGCGGCCAGACGAACTTGGCCAGCACGAAGAACGCGATGGCGAAAGTGATCGTCCCGACGATGATCTCGCCGATGGGCGGAAGGAGCGGGTTCGCGCTCTCCGCAGCAAGGATGCTCGTCATCTGCACGTCCCTAGGTCAGCGGTGCCCGACTGGGGAGGGGGGGTCACGGCCCGAAGATGAAGGGGACGACCAGGCCGATGAGGGCCAGCGCCTCGGAGAGGGCAGCGCCGAGGAACGCGTAGGTACGCGTCAGGCCCGCGGACTCCGGCTGCCGGGCGGTCGCCTGGATGTACGCAGCCCACACGACACCCACACCGATGCCGGGGCCGATGGCGGCGAGGCCGTAACCGACCGAGCCGATGCTGCCGGTCAGTTCTGCCAAGACCATGCTCATTGCTTGGGATTCCTCCTGTGTCGGTCGCCCGGGTCCTCCCGGGCGGCTGGCTGGGGGTGGTGCGAGGTGGAGCGGGTCAGTGGGCCGGCTCGACGGCGCCGTTGAGGTAGGTCGCCGTGAGCACGGTGAAGACGTACGCCTGCAGGACGATCACGAGGAGCTCGAAGAACGTCATGATCAGCGCCATCAGGAACGAGGCCGCGCCGAAGAGGGGGAAGATGCCTCCCGCGGTCAGCAGGTAGACCCCACCCAGGGAGAAGACGACCAGCAGCATGTGGCCGGCGAACATGTTGGCGAAGAGTCGGACGGCCAGGGTGAACGGCCGGATCACGAAGACCTGCAGCAGCTCGATCGGCGTCACGAGGATCAGGGCCCCGATCGGCACGCCGGGCGGGATCGCGGCATCCTTGAAGTAGCGGCCGGCACCCTGCTCGCGGATGCCGATGTAGTTGTAGAGCACCCAGACGATCACAGCCAGGACGAGCGGGAACGCGAACTTCGACATCGGCGAGATCTGCGCGAACGGCACGATGCTCATGAAGTTGTTCGCGAGGATGAAGAAGAACAGCGAGGCCAGAAAGGGCGCGAAGGGCAGTCCCTTGGGACCGATCACGTCGCGGGCCATGCCGTCGCGGATGAGCGAGTAGCCGCTCTCGCCGATGTACTGCAGTTTGCCCGGCACGACCGTCGCCTTGCGGGAGGCGAGGAGAAGGAGGACGAGGATCGCCGCGGTCGCGATCCACAGGATGATCGTGATCCGGGTGATCGCGAAGTCGATGCCCAGGACCGAGAACTCCGCGACCGCCGGCGGGTAGAACTCCGCGATGGTGGGGGCCTGGAAACCGCCTTCCCCACCGCCACCCTCGGCGGCGAGCACGTCGGCGAGCGCGTGGGCGCTGGAGGTCACCGTTGTCCCTTCTGCGTCCTGGTCGGGCTGCGGCGCCCGCCCCGGGTGGAGCCGGTGCGCCCGGGCCCGTCGGTCGGGGGCAGGGCGCCGTACTTGACGACCACCAGGTAGATGGCCGCTGTCAGGCCGAGGAGCACACCGATGAGGGCGACGAAGCGGGTGCCCCACCAGCGGTCGAGCGCCAGCCCGACCCCGCCCCACACGATGATCCCCGAGAGCATGGTCCCGGTGATCCCCCAGCCGATGTCGGCCCCACTGGGCCGATGTTCGGCGGGCGTTGCAGGTCGAGGTCGAGAACCCCCGTGCGCGGAGCTGTCCTCGGCCATCGGCCCGGACACTATCAGCCGCGTGTCGCGGGGGTTTCCGGCGGCGGTGGGGTTCCCCCGGTCGGGGGCGGGGCGGGCGGCTGCGCCCGGGGCGGGGCGGGCGGGGTCACGTAGTACAGCTGGCGGGTCCAGACCCAGCGCTGCTGGACGACGCTCCAGACCAGCGCCCCGGCGACCACTGTCCACGCCAGCGTGCGGCGGTCCACCCACCCGTCGGCCGGCAGCGACTGGAGCACGGCGGCCAGGACCAGGATCTTCACGAAGAACGAGCCGAGGGCGGCAGGCAGCGTGAAGGCGTCGCCGTGCCGCCCGGCCCAGGCGATGATCAGGCCGGACAGCGCGAAGAAGAACGTGACGACCGCGGCACCGAGCAGAACCGCCACGGCGGCGTCCCACCCCGCGAGCACGCCGGCGACCGGGGCCGCCACGGCGGTGAGGGCCGCGGTCACCGCCGTCCCCACGCGGAGGAAGGACAGGTCCCAGGGGACCTGCTGGTCGGTCCCGGTGGCGGTCATCGGACTCCCTGGGGCGATGGCTTGCCGGCCGGGTCGGCCGGCCGGCCCTGGACGGAGGGGGCGGCTGTGCGCAGCGCCCGCGCCGTGGGGTGGTGCTCGCGGCTGCGCCGCCGCTGCGCCTCGAGCTCGGCGGCGCGGGCCTCGCGGGCGACCCGCCGGGCGCGCGGGCTGAGGACGACGACGACGCCGAGGACCAGCAGCACCGCGATGCCGACGAGCAGCTCCACCCGGCCGCCGGTGATCGACAGGCCCACCGCCCCGAACGAGAGCAGCGCGGCCCAGAAGTACATGACCAGCACCGCGCGCCGGTGGGAGTGCCCGATCGCCAGCAGTCGGTGGTGCAGGTGCATCTTGTCCGGCGAGAAGGGCGAGCGACCGCGCAGGCTGCGGCGGACGACGGCCATGACCAGGTCGATGAAGGGGATGGAGAGCACCGCAATCGGCACCAGCAGCGGCAGGGCCAGCGGCAGCAGGGTCGCCGCGGAGTCGAACGTCTGCGGGTCGGCCTGCCCGGTCGCAGAGACGGCGGCCGCCGAGAGCATCAGGCCGACCAGCATCGAGCCGGAGTCGCCCATGAAGATGCGGGCCGGGCTGAAGTTGTGCGGCAGGAAGCCCAGGCACGCACCCGCCAGGACCGCGGTGATCAGCGTGGGCGCACTGGCGATGTCGTCGTAGCCCTCGACGCCCAGGTTGTAGCTGTAGGCGAAGAAGGCCAGCGCAGCGATCGCCGAGACGCCCGCGGCCAGGCCGTCGAGGCCGTCGATGAAGTTGAGCGCGTTGACGGTGAGGACCGTCAGCAGCAGCGTCAGCGGGACGCCGATGTCGGGTCCGAGGGAGAGCGTCCCGATGTCGGCGACGGGGAGGAAGACGTAGAGCAGCTGGACGCCGAGCAGCACCATGACGCCGGCGGCGGCGATCTGGCCGGTGAGCTTGGTCAGCGCGTCCAGGCCGAACTTGTCGTCGAGCACGCCCAGCGCGCAGATCAGCCCACCCGCGACGAGGACCGCGGCGGTCTGCGAGTCGTCGAAGGTGCGTTGCAGGGCCGGCAGCCGCGTCGCCACCAGGACCGCGGCGGCGACCCCGAGGTACATCGCGACGCCGCCGCCGCGCGGCGTGGGGATGACGTGCACGTCGCGTTCGCGGGGCGCGGCCATCATGCGCAGCCGGACCGCCGCCAGCCGCACCACCGGGGTGGCCAGGTAGGTGACCAGGCCCGCGGTGAGCAGGACGACGACGTACTCGCGCATGGCTCAGGCGGGGCTGGAGACGGTGACCCAGGAGAGGGTGCTCATCGCAGCGGATCTCCCGGGATCGACGACGGACTGTGGTCCCACGGTATCGCTCCGGCCCCGGTCCCACCGGGAGCGCGCGTCCCCGGCGGCCCCCTCCAGGGCAGCGCCCCGAGCCTGGTGAGGTCCTGGGACGGGGTCCTTCTTCAGTCGACGATCTCGGGGACGACCTCGCGCAACCGGTCGACCGGGATCGCCCCGACCCGCAGGACCCGCGGGGCCGGCACGGTGCAGTCGACGATCGTGCTCGCCGCGCTGCCGGCGCGCGGCCCGCCGTCCAGGACGACGGCCGCGTGCGGACCGAGCTGGGCGACCGCCTCGTCTGCGGTGGTCGCGGCCGGCCGACCGGAGCGGTTGGCGCTGGAGACCGCGAGCGGACCGGTGCGCCGCAGCAGGTCACGGGCGACCTCGTCGTCCGGCAGCCGGACGGCGACGGTGCCCTGGGCGTCCCCCAGGTCCCAGGCCAGGGACGACGCGTGCTCGAGGACCAGGGTCAGCCCCCCGGGCCAGAACGCCTCGGCCAGCTTCGTCGCCAGCGGCGGGACGACGGTGACCAACCCGACGAGGGTGGACGCCTCGCCGATGAGCACCGGCACCGGCATCGTGCGGCCGCGGTTCTTCGCCGCCAGCAGCGCGGCGACCGCCGGTGGGGTGAAAGCGTCGGCGGCGACGCCGTACACGGTGTCGGTGGGCATCAGCACCAGCTCGCCCCTGCCGATCGCCGCCGCCGCGGCGTCCAGCCCGGCGGCACGGGCGTCGGGGTCGGAGCAGTCGTAGGTCGCCGGGTGCGGAGATGGAGCCACGGAGGGCGAGTCTGTCATCCCCGGCTGCGGTGCGCGGTCGTGTACCGGGGACGGCCGGCCAGGTCGGGGTGGTCCGCGACGTCGGTCCAGCCGCCGGAGGCCCGCACCAGCGCGGGCAGCGCGCCGCCCTGCTGGTCGGCATGCTCGATGCCCAGCCCGCCACCGGGCCGCAGCAGCCGGGCGGCGGTCCGCAGCAGCCCGCGGACGACGTCGAGTCCGTCGGGACCGCCCCACAGCGCGAGCGGCGGGTCGTGGTCGGCCACCTCGCGCGGCACCGTGGCGCCGTCGGGCACGTACGGCGGGTTGGAGACGACGAGGTCGACCGTGCCGTCGAGCTCCCGCAGCAGTCCCGGGTCGGTCATGTCGCCGGACAGCACCTCGACGGGGGTGTCCCCCGCCGCGGCGCGGGTGGCGGCGTTGGCCTTCGTCCACTCGATGGCGACGGCGTCCCGCTCGACGGCGGTGACCCGCGCGCCGGGGTGCTCGTGCGCGATCGACAGCGCGATGGCGCCCGAGCCGCTGCCCAGGTCGACGACGACCGGCTCGGCCAGACCGGCCAGCCGCGCGAGCGCCCACTCGACGAGCTGCTCGGTCTCCGGCCGCGGCACGAAGACGCCCGGGCCGACGGCGAGCTCCAGGTGGCGGAACGGCGCACGGCCGGTGAGGTGCTGCAGCGGCACCCGGTCGGCGCGCTGTCCGGCGAGGGCGTCGAAGCGGGCGGCCGCGTCGTCCGGCACCTCGCCGAGGGTGAGCAGGCCGGCGCGCGAGACGCCGAGGACGTGGGCGAGCAGCAGCTCGGCGTCCACCCGTGGCGACTCGACGCCGGCGTCGGCGAGCCGCCGCGCGGCGTCGGTGAGCAGCAGCCGGGTGTTCAGGAGCCGGCCGCCAGGAGCTCGGCGGTGTGCGCGCGGGTGAGCGCGTCGATGACCGGGTCGAGCTCGCCGTCGAGCACCTGGTCGAGGTTGTGCGCCTTGAAGCCGACCCGGTGGTCGGAGATCCGGCTCTCCGGGAAGTTGTAGGTGCGCACCCGCTCGCTGCGGTCGACGGTGCGCACCTGGCTGCGGCGCTGGTCGCTGGCGGCGGCGGCGGCCTCCTCGCGGGCGGCGGCCAGCAGCCGGGAGCGCAGCACCCGCAGCGCCGACTCGCGGTTCTGCAGCTGGCTCTTCTCGTTCTGCGAGCTGACGACGATGCCGGTCGGCAGGTGGGTGATCCGGACGGCGGAGTCGGTGGTGTTCACGCTCTGCCCGCCGGGTCCCGACGAGCGGAAGACGTCGATGCGCAGGTCG
>DATIMX010000319.1:0-59713 GCA_035474935.1 Geodermatophilus sp.
CGGCGCAGGCGAAGGTCTGGACGAGCTCGCCGATGCCGTCGACGTGGCTGCGCAGGACATCCCCCGGACCGAGGAACCGGGGCGGTGTCCTCCCCACACCGACGCCGGGAGGAGTCCCGGTGAACAGGACGTCGCCGGGGAAGAGCTCGACGGTGCGGGAGAGGTACTCGATCAGCTCCGGCACGGGGAAGACCATCTGCGAGGTGCGGCTGCGCTGGACGACCTCGCCGTTGATCGTGGCGCCGAGTTCGAGGTCCTCCGGGTCGTCGAGCTCGTCGATCGTCACCAGAGCCGGTCCGATGGGCGCGAACCCGCGATGGGACTTCGCCAGGCTGAACTGCGGTGCCGGTCCGGACATCTGGCCTCGGCGCTCGGACAGGTCCTGCCCGACGGACAACCCGGCGACGGCGTCCCAGGCACCAGCGGCGGGGATGTCGCGGCCACCGCGGCCGATCACCACCACGAGCTCGACCTCCCAGTCCACCGATCCGGGTGGCAGGACCACCGTCGTGACCGGGCCCGAGATCGCCGAGGCGAACTTCGTGAAGACCACTGGTGCTTCGGGGGGCGCCATGCCGGCCTCGGCGGCGTGGTCGGCGTAGTTGAGGCCGACGGCGAAGATCTGCCGCGGCTGCGGCGACGGTGCCCCGAGCCGGGCGGGATCGATGTCACCGGTGTCGGGCGGGGCGAGGACACTGCCGTTCTCCCCGTACCACGCGACGAACTCCGCCCACCGGTCGTAGACCTCCTGCGGAGCGCCGGAGAAGTGACCGCGGCTGGCCGCGGCGACATCGACGAGGCCGCTGGGCGTCGACACCTGCAGGCGGCCATCGAGGTTGAGCAACCGCACCTGGTCTCCGTTCGTCAGTCGTCGATGCTGGGGTCGACCGGCGCGGCAGCGCGGGATCAGTCGCCTGCCGAGTCCTGCCAGAACACGTCGACCAGTCGATCGACGATGTCCTGCATCTGCTGCAGGGCCTCCGGGATGCGGGCGCGTCCGAATCGGTACCGCGGACCGTTGAGGGTCAGGACCGCCACCAAGGTCCCGGACGAGTCCCGCACCGGTCGTGACAGCGAGATGAGTTCTTCCTCGAGTTCGTTGTCCATGACCGCGAACCCCTGCTCCCGGATCTGGTCCAGCTCCCTCAGCAGGACGGCCCGGTCGGTGATCGTGTGCGCGGTGTAGGCCTCGAGCTTCTCGGGCAGCATCGCGACGACCTTCTCGGTCGGCATCTCGGCGAGCAGCACCTTGCCGGAGGAGCTGGCGTGCAGGGGATACCGCTGGCCGACCATGTGCTGGGACATGCCGCTCCGGATGCCGACGAGGTGCGAACCGAAGGCCTCGGCGACCAGGTCCAGTCCGTCATGGAGATTCGGGACGGACAAGGTCACCGACTCGTTGAACTTGTCCGCCAGCTCCTGCAGCAGCGGTTGTGCCCTGGCGACCAGTCCGGCGTAGGGATCGGCGTGGCGCCCGAGCCGCGCCATCTCCCACCCGAGGATGTAGTTGTGGTCGATCCGGTCCACCAGGCCGGTCCGCTCGAGGCTGTAGAGCAGGCGGAAAGCGGTGGGACGGGAGATGCCCACCGCCTTCGCGAGCGTGGTCACGGTGGCCCCCGTGCGCGGTTGCGCAGCCAGTTCCCGTAGCAGCCGCACTGCCTTCGTCACCGACTTGTTGGCGATGTCCGCCGATTCCGCTGCCTCGCTCATGCCGCTCCTTCGTCGATCCGTGGGCACCTGCCGCGACGGGTGCGCCGGCATTCCCGACCGACTCTAACCTGCTGGTGTTCAGATATTGAACGCAGTTATCCGGACTGGGACGCGGGCGCGGAAGGGAGGGAGTGCCCGTCCCGTGCGTGTCCCGGTGCCGGTGAGGTGCCGGGTCCCCGAGGCCGCACGGGAGGGCGATGGCGGAACCTCGTCAGGTCGCGGAGCCGACGCGGGCCGCGGTCCGGGAACGGGCGGGGTCCAGGCCGCCGGTGATCTCACGGGCAGTGCGCAGGGCGCTCTCGACGGCGCCGTCGATGAAGCCGGCCCACAGGTTCGCGATGTCGCTGCTGGCGAAGTGGAGGACGCCCTCGGAGGCCTGCTGTGCGGCCAGGTAGCGGGTGACCTGCCCCGGGCGGTTCATGAGCCAGGTCTCCCGCGAGTACGGGTCGCTCATCCAGTCGTGACCGGTCACCTCCAGCACCTCGAGGTCGTTCCGCCACACGCGGAGCGCGCGCTGGACCGCGTCGCGGTCGGTCACGTCCAGGCGTGTCGAGTCGGCGCCGAACCCGACCAGGACCGCGTCGTCGTCGCCGATGTACTCGGTGCGGACCACGGACAGCGGCTCGGCAGCCCGGGAGTAGGCGAAGAACGGCGTGATCGGACCGCGCACCCGGATCCAGACCTTGGTGCCACGCGAGGCGGCCTTCTCCCGGCTCGCGGCGAGCTTGCCCTCGTTGAGCGGGGGAGAGACGTCGAGGTCCCCGATGATGTTCTGCGGCAGGGTCAGCACCACCCGCCGCGCCGTGACGACCTGGCCGTCGGCCAGGTGGACGCGGGCGCCGTCCGCATCGTGCTCGATGCGCCGCACCTCCGCGCCGGTGCGGAGGTCCGCGTCCGTGTCCGCGGCGATGGCCGCCACGAGGGCCTTGGTGCCCCCGGCCAGCCGGAAGACGGCGGAGGCCTCGTGCATGAGGTGCCACGAGCCTGCGGTGGCCGCGGTCCAGCGCAGCGCCGAAGTGAAGGCGCCGTCGGGTAGGGGCGCGTTGAAGTGCCCGACCCAGGCGGCCTCGTTGGCGTGGTACTCCTCGACGCCCAGCTGCAGCTCGTCGAGTTTGTCCTGGACGCTGTGCCGGTCCGCCTCGGCGAGCGCCGGCGCCGCGGTGGGGTCGTCCGGGCGGGGGATGAACCTCATCGTGTCGGCGAGCAGCCGACGCATCCCGGGGTCGATCAGCTGCATGAACTCATCGAGCGTGCCGCGACGGACCTCGTCGCCGGCGAGCCAGTAGGCCTCCTCCGGGCGTGGGCCGCGGGTCACCCCCAGTCCGTACCGGGTGACCTCGGCCCACGCGTGCGGCTGCACCCAGTGCAGCCAGTTCCCGCCGATCTCGAGGTCCCGGCCGAGTCGGTGGTCGGTGAACACCCGTCCGCCGAGCCGCTCCCGCGCCTCGAGCACCACCACGTCGAACCCGCTCCGGGACAGTTCGCGGGCAGTGACGAGCCCGGCTATGCCACCCCCGACGACGACGACGTCGACTTCCCGGTCAGTGCTGCCCGCCATGGTCCGCTCCTCGCATCACGACATGTCGACCTCGCCGAGGCCTCTGAGGTCCGTTCATTGAACGAACACTGTGTTCATTTCTTAGGTTGAGCTGTGCGTCACAGCTTGTCAAGGCCGTGCAGCGAAGACCGGCTCCCGTCGCCGGCCGGCACCGGGCGGTCCAGAGCGTCCGGGCGTGCGCGGCGCGCGAGCGATGGCAGCGGTGCGGCACGGGCGTGTGGTGGCCCGAGCGCTCACGTGGCGACCTTCCGCCTCTGCGTGTCACCGGGCTGTTGTGCCGAGTTCCGCGCCGTTCGCGGCGAGGGCGGGAGTCGCCCGGCGTCCGGCCGTGGTGCAGGGCGGCGTCCTCGACCGAGATCTCGCGGCGGCGCCGCCCGGTGCGGCCCCCCGGCCAGGGGGTCCGAGCGAACGAGACGGACTCTTGACGGCACCTGAGGCCGCTGTCACACTTTGGACGCGGTGTTCACTTGATGAACGGACGGGGCCGCTGCACCGACGGTGGAGGCAGGACGCGCCAGCACTGCATCGCCGACCAACCGCCCATACGCATGGCGACCACCCCGTCGCCTGGCCGTCGTCCGCACCGCGGTGACGACGACCGATCCCCCTAGGAGCGAACTGGTGACAACGGACGACAGGTCTGTCGGGAAGACCCACCGCGACCCGGCAGCGAAACGGCGCTTCCTGATCAGGCTGACCGCCGTCCTCTGCGGCGGGATGTTCATCGACGGGTACATCCTCGGGATCATCGGGACGGTGATCGGCAGGATCACCACCGATCTGGAGTTCTCGGTGCTCTGGGAGGGCCTGATCGCGGCGGCCGCGCTGCTCGGCATCTTCATCGGGTCACCGATCGGTGGCTGGCTGTCCGACAAGTTCGGCCGCAAGCCGCTGTTCATGGCCGACATGGCGCTGTTCCTCGTCGCCTCGGCCGCGCAGTTCTTCGTCGACTCCGCCTGGCAGCTGTTCCTGGTGCGGCTGCTGATGGGCATCGCGATCGGCGCCGAGTACTCCGTCGGCTGGCCGCTGATGTCGGAGTTCTCCCCCGCTCGGGTGCGGGGACGGCTGCTGGCCCTGAGCGAGGTCGCCTGGTACGTCGGGTTCGCGGTCGCGTTCCTCGTGGGCTACGTGCTGACCACCACGACCGACGTGGGGTGGCGGTTCATCCTTGGCACCAGCACGATCATCGCGGTGGTCCTGATCCTCGCTCGGATCGGCCTGCCCGAGTCGCCGCGCTGGCTGTGGAACCAGGGCCGCCGCGACGAGGCCCACGCGGTCGCGCACGAGTACATGGAGAACCCCGCCGACATCACCGACGTCGAGCACGAGGACACCCGCAAGGGCAGCTTCGGGATGCTCTTCTCCCCGCAGTACTGGCGGGCCACGACCTTCATCTCGGTGTTCTGGTTCTGCGCCGTCACGCCGTACTTCGCGATCGCCACCTTCGCCGCCAGCGTGCTGGAGGACTACGGTCTCGGTGACGGGCTGGCCGGGGCGGTCGGGCTCACCGCGCTCGCTGCCCTCGGGGTCGTGCTGTCGACGGCCCTGGTCGACCGGGTCGGCCGCCGTCCGCTGACCATCCCGCCGCAGTGGCTGTGCGCCGTGGTCCTCGCGGTCATCGGTCTGTGGGCCGGTGCGCCCGCGGCGGTCGTGCTGGTTTGCTTCCTCGTCTTCTCGTTCTTCAACGCGGGGTACACGGCACTGACCGGCGTCTACCCGAGCGAGGTCCTGCCGACCGAGATCCGGGGGCTCGGCACGGGCTTCGCGTGCTCCGTCAGCCGGATCGGGGCCGCTGCGGGCACCTTCCTGCTGCCGTGGTCCATGGAGAACATCGGGACCGGACCGACCATGCTGATCGCCGCCGGCATCTGCGCCGTCGGCGCCGGGGTGTCCCAGGTCCTGGCTCCCGAGACGAAGGGCAAGCTCCTCAGCGAGACCTCGGCCGGGTACCAGAAGGCCCTCGTCGCCCACTAGGAGCAGTCCCACCTGGGCGGGGCGCCTGCAGGTCGACCTCCGCACCGCGGGCGCCCCCCGCTCCACCCCCTGATCGACCCCCGCGCGGGTCTTCGTGCCGAACCAAGGAGTCATCGACATGTCGACGATCTTCGACGCCGTCACCGCCCTGACCAACGGGGGCATGGTCCTCGTCGTCGACGACGAGGACCGCGAGAACGAGGGCGACCTCATCATGGCCGCCGAGTACGCGAGCACCGACGCCGTCGCGTTCTTCCTGGAACACACGTCGGGGTTCCTCTGCGTGGCCATCGACGAGGCCCGCGCGGACGCCCTCGGCCTCGGGCTGATGGTCCCGGACAACACCGAGGTCCACCGGACGGCGTTCCTGGTCAGCGTCGACTACCGGCACGGGACCACGAGCGGCATCAGCGCCGGCGACCGCGCGGCGACCATCCGTGCCCTGGCCGACCCGGCGCTCGACCCCGCCGACCTCGCCCGCCCCGGTCACGTGATGCCGCTGCTGGCCAAGCCGGGCGGCGTGCTCGAGCGCCCCGGGCACACCGAGGCCGGGGTCGACCTGTGCCGCATGGCGGGGTTGAGCGGTGCGGCACTGCTCTGCGAGATCGTCACCCCCGACCGGCGGGCGATGATGCGCCGCGACGGCCTCGCGGAGTTGGCCGCGGCCCACGGGATCCCGATGATCACGATCGCGGACCTGCGGGCGTGGCGCGCGCAGGTGGAGGGGGCCGTGACCCGCTCCGGGCACGCGTCCCTGCCCACCGAGGTCGGTGAGTTCGAGGCGATCGCCTACACCTCGCCGCGCGAGGACGTCGAGCACCTGGCCCTGGTCATGGGTGATGTCAGCGCCGCCGACGCGCCGTTGGTCCGGGTGCACAGCGAGTGCCTCACCGGGGACCTCGCGGGGTCCCTGCGCTGCGACTGCGGCACCCAGTTCCGGTCGGCGCTGAGCGCGATCGCCGACGCCGGCGCGGGCGTCCTGGTCTACCTCCGCGGACACGAGGGCCGCGGCATCGGTCTGGGCCACAAGCTGCGCGCCTACGAGCTCCAGCAGTACGAGGGCCTCGACACCGTCGACGCCAACGTCAGCCTCGGCCTGCCGGTGGACAGCCGCGACTACCGCGCCGCCTGCGAGATCCTCGACGACCTCGGGGTGCGCAGCGTGCGGCTGATGACCAACAACCCCGACAAGGCGCGGGCGCTGACCGAGCACGGGATCACCGTCGCCGAGCGGGTCGCCCACGAGTCGCTGCCCAACCCCTACAACTGGTCGTACCTGGCCGCCAAGCGCGACCGCCTGGGTCACACCCTGCAGCGACTCGGCTGAGCCGACCACGGACGGTCGCGGAGCGGCGATCGCTGGCGCCGCACCGCGGTGTCCGGCCGCCGCCCACCAACCACCCACGACCGCTCGGCGCGTGCCGGGCGCGGGGAGGAAACCACATGTCGTTGCCCAGGACGATGTCCGCCGTCCTCCTCACCGGACACGGCGGTCTGGAGAAGCTCGAGTACCGGACGGACGTGCCCGTGCCCCGCCCCGGGAGCGGTGAGGTGCTCATCCAGGTCGCCGCCGCCGGGATCAACAACACGGATGTGAACACGCGGATCGGCTGGTATTCGAAGGCCGTCACCTCCGAGACCGGAGAAGGCGGAGCAGCCGGTTTCGACGCCGTCGACGACGTGGACGCCACGTGGTCGGGGAGAGCTCTCGAGTTCCCGCGCATCCAGGGCGCCGACGTCTGCGGTCACATCGTCGACGTGGGTGAGGGCGTCTCCCGCCAACGCATCGGCGAACGAGTCCTCGTCCGCAACATGCTGCGCACACCGGTCGGCTACCGGCCGTTCGAGTGCTGGACCTTCGGCAGCGAGTGTGACGGTGGGTTCGCACAGTTCACGATCGCTCCCTCTCGAGAGACGTATGCCGTGCGCAGTGACCTGAGCGACGAGCAACTCGCGGCTGTGCCCTGCGCCTATTCCACGGCGGAGAACATGCTGCACCGAGCCGCGGTGACGGCGGAGCGGGTGCTCGTGACAGGAGCCTCCGGGGGAGTGGGACTCGCCGCGGTGCAGCTCGCCAAGCGCCGGGGCGCGACGGTCACCGCGGTGTGCTCGGCGGCGAAGGCCGCCGACGTGATGGCCCAGGGTGCTGATCGGACCGTCGATCGCGGCGAGGACCTGGTCCGCAGCCTCGGCAGGGCATCCGTCGACGTGGTGATCGATCTCGTCGGCGGTCCTCAGTTCTCGGAGTTGTTGGACCTGTTGCGGCCAGGGGGTCGATACGCCATCGCGGGCGCCATCGGAGGACCGATCGCGCAGATCGACCTGCGAACGCTGTACCTCAAGGACCTCTCGCTCTTCGGCTGCACGTTCCAGGAGGACGAGGTCTTCGAGAACCTGGTCGGTTACGTCGAACGCGGCGAGGTGCGACCGGTGGTCTCCGGCACGTACCCCTTGAAGGAGATCGCCTCCGCGCAGGAGGCGTTCCTGACGAAGGGGCACATCGGGAAGTTGGTGCTCGTCCCGCCCGGTCGGGCTGCCTGACCACACCACCGTCCGTCAGCCAGTCAGTCCACGGATGGGAGAGGACGCACATGAAGATCTCGCGGATCGAGCTCTACACGACCGCACTGCCGTACTCGGGCGGGGTGTACCGGCTCTCCGCCGGCCGGACGTACGAGTCGTTCGACGCCTCCATCGTCCGGATCACCTGCGACGACGGCACCGAGGGCTGGGGGGAGAGCACCCCGTTCGGGTCGACCTACATCGCCGCCCACTCGCTGGGGACCCGAGCCGGCATCGCCGAGCTGGCGCCGGCCCTGCTGGGACGGGACCCCCGTCAGACGGACCGGATCGCTGACCTGATGGACAGCACCCTGGCCGGTCACAACCACGCCAAGACCCCCCTCGACGTGGCCTGCTGGGACGCCTTCGGCACGTCCGTGGGCCTCCCGGTGTGCGAACTCCTCGGTGGCTCGACGGGCACCCCGATGCCCATGATCTCCTCGATCCACGCGGGCGATCCGGAGGAGATGCGCGGACGGGTGGCCGAGCACCGGGCCAGGGGTTATCGGGGCCACTCGGTCAAGATCGGCGCATCGGACAGCGAAGGCGGGCCCTCGCTCGACGCCGAGCGCATCACCGCGTGCCTGGCCGACCGGCGCCCGGGCGAGTTCTTCCTGGTGGACGCCAACGGCGGGCTCCTACCGGAGACGGCTCTGCGCATGATCCAGCTGCTGCCCCGGGGACTGGACTTTGTTCTGGAAGCCCCCTGTGCCACGTGGCGGGAGACGATGTCCCTCCGCCGCCGGTGCCCGTACCCCATCGTGGTCGACGAGCTCGCCCAGCTCGACGAGGACATCGCCCTGATCGCGGCGCAGGACATCGCCGACGGGATCGGGCTCAAGGTCTCCAAGGCCGGCGGGTTGACACCGGGCCGCCGCCACAGGGACATCGCCCGTGCCGCCGGACTCACCGTCAGCGTGCAGGACACCGTCGGCTCGTCGATCGCCTTCGCCGCGATCGTCCACCTGGGGGCGACCGTTCCTCTGCGGCTGCTCCGGTGCGTCCTCAACTGCGAGGACATGGTCTCGCTCAAGACAGCGCACGTCGACGCTCCCTTCACCGAGGGCGGGGTCCTGCCCGGCGGCTCGCCGGGCCTCGGACTCACGGTCGACGAGGACGCCCTCGGCGACCCGGACATGACGTGGGGTGACTAGCCGATGGACGAGGTGGCACGCCTACGGCGGCTGCGCAGTCAGGCATGGTTCGACAATCCGGACAACCCCGAGCTGACGGCGGTCTACGTCGAGCGGTACCTGAACTGGGGGCTCACACGGGAGCAGCTCCAGTCCGGTCGCCCGGTCATCGGCATCGCGCAGACCGGCTCGGACCTCGCCCCGTGCAACCGGCACCACCTGGAACTGGCCGAGCGCGTACGGGAGGGGATCCGGGACGCCGGCGGGCTGGCCTTCGAGTTCCCGGTGCACCCGATTCAGGAGACCGGACGGCGTCCCACCGCAGGGCTCGACCGCAACCTGGCCTATCTCGGCCTGGTCGAGGTGCTGCACGGCTATCCCCTCGACGGCGTGGTGCTGACCACCGGCTGCGACAAGACGACCCCGGCCTGCCTGATGGCCGCGGCAACGGTCGACATCCCGGCGATCGTGCTCTCGGTGGGCCCGATGCTCAACGGTTGGTTCCGCGGCGAGCGGTCCGGGGCGGGAACGATCGTCTGGCAGGCCCGGGAGATGCTCGCCGCCGGTGAGATCGACGAGGCGGGGTTCTACGACCTCGTCGCCTCCGGGACGCCCTCACCGGGTCACTGCAACACCATGGGGACGGCGTCCACCATGAACGCCCTCGCCGAGGCCCTCGGCATGAGCCTGCCCGGCTGCGCCGCCATCCCCGCGCCGCACCGCGACCGCGCCGAGATGGCCTACCTGACCGGCCGACGGGCGGTCGAGATCGTGCACGAGGACCTCAAGCCGTCGGACATCCTGACCCGGGAGGCGTTCGAGAACGCCATCGTCGTCAACTCCGCGATCGGCGGCTCCACCAACGCACCGATCCACCTCAACGCCATCGCCCAGCACATCGGTGTTGCCCTGGACATCGCCGACTGGCAGGAGAAGGGGCTGACCGTCCCGCTCATCGTGGACATGCAGCCGGTCGGCAAGTACCTCGGCGAGGAGTTCCACCGGGCCGGTGGCGTACCCGCCGTCGTCCACGAGCTGATGGCGCGCGGACTGATCCACGAGGACGCCGGCACCGTCAACGGCCGGACCATCGGCGAGAACTTCCGGGACAGTGCCCCCGCCGACCAGGACGTCATCCGCACCTGCGACCGGGCGCTGCTGCCCGATGCGGGCTTCCTCGTCCTGCGTGGCAACCTGTTCGACAGCGCGATCATGAAGACCAGCGGCATCTCCCCGGAGTTCCGGGAGCGCTACCTGTCCGACCCCGCGCACCCGAACGTCCTCGAGGGCCGCGCGATCGTCTTCGACGGGCCGGAGGACTACCACGCCCGCATCGACGACCCGGCGCTCGACGTCGACGAGACCTGCCTGCTGATCATTCGAGGGGTGGGCCCGCTCGGCTATCCGGGCGCCGCCGAGGTGGTCAACATGCAGCCGCCCGCGGCCCTGATCAAGGCGGGCGTGCACGAGCTGCCGTGCATCGGGGATGGCCGCCAGTCCGGGACGTCGGGCTCCCCATCGATCCTCAACGCCTCACCCGAGGCCGCAGCCGGCGGCGGGCTGGCGCTGCTCGAGACCGGAGACGTCGTCCGGATCGACCTCGTCGCCGGCCGGGCCGACGTCCTGCTCCCCGACGAGGAGCTGGTCGACCGCCGGCGCCGGCTGGAGGAGTCCGGGGGGTATCCGATGCCGGCCTCCCAGACGCCATGGCAGGAGATCCAGCGCGCGATGGTCACCCAGTTGTCAGACGGCATGGTCCTCCGTCCGGCGGTGGGCTACCAGCGCGTCGCGCACACCATGGGCATCCCACGCGACAACCACTGAACCCGTCGCCGGCGCTCCCGCGTCGCCGATGGCCAGGTCATCGGCGACGCCCGCCGTACCGGCGCGACAGCGTCGGCACAGAGCCGGCGGACGGCCTCGAAGTCCCTGCCGCGATCCGGTTGCGGAGGACCCCGCACCACCCGCTGATCGCGACCACGTGGCCGGCGGTGACCCGCCTGGTCGACCTGCGCAGGAGCCCGGGAGGTCCTCACACCGAGGACGATGTCCCCGGTCGGACCGCACGCAGTGCCGTCGACCCACGGCTGTGGACCGGGACGAGACCTGGATCCGCGCGGGCCTGCGGATCAGCGATGGTCCCGCCGTGGTGATCTGCGCCGTCGCGCAACCGTGCGCACCGGCAGGGCTTCCCGCTCTGCTGCGAACGGCGACTCGACCGGTACGCCATCGGTGCTCACCGACGACCCCCCAGCCGGCGCAGGGTCGCGCCCCAGGCCTGGCCGACGGGCACCCGTGCACGCCGCGGCCCGGGGCGCGCGACCGATGGCGCCTCGACGAGGTGTGTTGACGACCACACCTCCGGCACCTAAAGTTTGTTCAAGGCATGGACGCCATGTTCACATCTCGAACGGAGCAAGTCATGACCAAGCGCATGCGACTGTTCGCCTTCGACTTCCAGGGGCCGGCCCACCTGTCCGCGGGTCTCTGGCGGCACGAGCGGGACCAGGGCCACCGGTACAAGGACCTGCGGTATTGGACCGACTACGCCCAGCTGCTCGAGCAGGCCTGCTTCGACGGCATCTTCTTCGCCGACAACGTCGGCTACCACGACGTCTACGAGGGCAACGCCGACGCCGCGCTCGCCGACGCCGCGCAGATCCCGGCCAACGACCCCCTCCTGGCCGTGTCGGGGATGGCCGCGGTCACCGAGAACCTCTGCTTCGGCGTCACCGGGTCGACGTCCTACGAGCACCCCTATGCGCTGGCCCGCCGGTTCAGCACCCTCGACCACCTCACCAACGGGCGGGTGGGCTGGAACCTGGTGACCTCCTACTCCGACAGCGCCGCCCGCAACCTCGGTACGGGGCAGCAGGTCCCCCACGACGAGCGGTACGACATGGCCGCGGAGTACCTCGAGGTCTGCTACAAGCTGTGGGAAGGATCCTGGGAGGACGACGCCGTCGTCCGCGACCGGGTCAACGGCGTCTACGCCGACCCGCGCCGGGTGCACGACATCGCCCACCACGGCACGTACTTCACCGTCCCCGGGTTCCACCTGTGCGAGCCCTCGCCCCAGCGCACCCCGGTCATCTTCCAGGCCGGCGGCTCCTCGAAGGGGCAGCGGCTGGCGGCGAGCAGCGCCGAGGCGGTCTTCGTCAACGCCGTGTCCGTCCCCGCCCTCAAGCGGCAGGTCGACAAGCTGCACGAGCTGGCCGCCGAGGCCGGCCGTGACCCGCAGAACGTCAAGGTGCTGCAGATGCTCAACGTCGTCTGCGCACCCACCGACGAAGCGGCCCACGCCAAGTTCGAGGAGTACCGGAAGCTGGTCAGCTACTCCGGGGCGATGGCCCGCTACAGCGGCTGGACCGGCCTGGACATGTCCCAGTTCGACCCCGACGTGCCGCTCAAGCACGTGAAGACCAACGCCGGTCAGACCATGGTCGACCTGTTCTCGAAGATGGACCCCGACAAGGAGTGGACCCCCCGCGACATCGCCGAGTTCGTCGGCATCGGCGGCACCGGGCCCACCATCGTGGGCTCCCCGACCACGGTGGCCGACGAGCTGACCCGGTGGATGGACGAGACCGGCATCGCCGGCTACAACCTCGCGCACGCGGTGCGGTACCAGGACATCGCCGACTTCATCGAGCTCGTCGTCCCCGAGCTGCAGCGCCGCGGCACCATGTGGAGCGAGTACGAGGGCTCCACCCTGCGCGAGAAGCTGTACGGCCCCGGCGCCGTCCGCCTGCGCGACGACCACCCCGGCCACCGCTTCGCCACGCCCGCCGTCGAAGCCGCGCGCTGAGACCACCGCCGGCACCCGTCTCCCGCCCTGCTCCCGCCCGCCAGCCGCGGGGGGCGGGGCGGGAGCGACCCTGGAGGGACCACAACCGATGCAGACCACCGAACTCCACGACATCGCGACCGCCCTGCGCACCGCCCTCGCAACCGGTGAACCGATCCCGGCGCCCACCAAGAACTGGCCCGCCCTCGACGCCGACGCCGGCTTCGAGGTCCAGCGGATCAACGTCGACGACGCCGTCGCGCACGGGGACCGCGTGGTCGGGTACAAGCTGGGCAACATCGCGAAGGTCATGCAGGACGCCTTCGGACTCGATCAGCCCGACTACGGGTACCTGCTCGCCAGCACCTTCGCCTACGAGGGCACCGCACTCGCGCGGGCGCGGTTCATCGAACCGTTCGTCGAACTCGAGCCGGCCTTCGTCCTGCGCAGCCGGCTCGGCGGACCCAACACCACGGTCGCCGACGTCATCAACGCCATCGAGTACGCGGTCCCCGCGATCGAGGTCATCGACTCCCGCGTCCAGAACTGGGCCATCGACCTGCCGGACACCCTGGCTGACAACGGGTCCACCGGGGCGGTGATCCTCGGCGGGACGCCTCGGCGGATCACCGAGCTCACCCTGCGCGACACCCGGGGCGCCCTGCACTTCAACGGGCGCGAGGTCATCGCCGGGAACACCGGCAACGTCCTGGGGAACCCGCTGTCCGCCGTCGCCTGGCTCTGTAACCGGCTCGCTGCCTACGACGTCGAGTTCACCCCTGGGCAGGTGATCCTGCCGGGCAGCTGCCTGCAGGCGGTCCCCATGAACCAGACGGGGCGCTGGTCCGGCACGTTCGAGGGCTGGGGGACGGTCGAGTTCGACGTCTCCTGATCCCGGCGGGTGGAGGGAGCCGGCACCATCCCGGCCGCCTCGGCCGAGCCGACCGTTCCGTAGGAGGAGGGGCCGATGACCGAGTCGGCAGAGCGGACGTCACCGGGTGCGCCCGAGACCGTGGACGCGGACCGGCACCGGCTGTCGATGACGATCCTGATGACGCCGGACATGTCCAACTTCGCCGGCAACGTGCACGGCGGCATCCTGCTGAGTACCTGGACCAGGTCGCCTACACCTGCGCCACCCGCTACGCCCGCACGTACGCGGTCACGCTCTCGGTGGACCAGGTCGTCATCCGTGAGCCCGTCCACGTCGGCGAGCTGGTGACGTTCGATGCCAGCGTCAACCGCACCGGCCGCACCTCGATGGAGGTCGGTGTACGGGTGACCGCGCAGGACCTCGTGCGCCAGACGGTCCGGCACACGAACAGCTGCTACTTCACGATGGTCGCCCTCGGGCCGGACGGCAGACCCGTGCCGGTCCCGCCCTGGCACCCGCGGACGGCCGAGCAGCGACGCCGGCACGACGCCGCCGAGCGGCGCAGCCGGCTGCGGCGGGACATCGCCCGCGCGGGGACGGAGATCCAGCAGACCTCGTGCGACGGGGAGCTGGCGAGTCAGGGGTAGTCGCGCCACCCACGGCGTTCCTCGAGGGGCACGCCCAGCGGGGCCGCACCGCGAGGTTCGGGCCGCCCCGCCCGCGGCTCGAGGGGCAGGGAGCGACGCGCTGTCCGCGGCGACCTCATCGTGGTCGGCGAGGTAGCGAGGAGCTGCCGCGCCGGGTGAGGCGGGGCGTGCGCCGCAGTGAGTACGAGATGTCCCGAGGCAGCCTCCGGCCGCCCTGACGACGGGCGGCCTGTCCAGGCGCCACGCCGGCGCCCCCTCATCCCAGCGATCGGAACGCTTGACCTCGTGACCGGCGTCACGCTAGCCTTAGTCATCCAGTGAACGAGGCGTCCACTTGTTGAACGCGGATCGTCTGGTGGATGGGGAGCCAGGCTTCTCCAACCCGCGCTGGATCCCCCCTTCTCTGCACGACGGGAGTCAGAGCCATGAGCAAGCTGACAGCACCCATCAGCCCCGAGCACTACCGCAAGGTGATGGGGCGCCTGCCCACCGGCGTGGTGGCGATCACCGGGGTCGACGACGACGGCAACAACCTCGGGTTCATCGTCGGGACCTTCGGTGCCCTGTCCCTCGATCCACCCATCGTCACTTTCAGCGTCGGGCACACCTCCTCGAGCTGGCCGAGGATCCGCCGCCGGCAGGTCTTCACCGCCAACGTGCTCTCCAGGACCCAGGTCGACGAATGCCGAGCTCTGGCAGGCAAGGGAGCAGGGAAGTTCGACTCGGTCAACTACACCGCCGGCCCGCTCGGCGCCCCTCGCCTCCGCGACTCGATCGCCTGGATCGACTGCAGCGTGCAGGCCGAGGTCCTCGTCGGCGACCACTTCATGGTGATCGGGACCGTCGGGGCCATGGAGGCCGCAGACGGCGAGCCCCTGCTCTTCCAGGCCGGCCAGTTCGGCACCTACACCACGCTCAGCCCCGAGCCGAGCCCCGCGACGACAGGAGCCTGAAGACATGGACAAGAACCGGACCGAGTTCGTCCTCGACGCCTGGCGAGCCGCCTGGGGCAACGGCGAGGTCGAGGCCTTCGAGCGGATCCTCGCCCCCGGGTACGTGCGGCACACGAAGTCCGGGGACGAGGACGTCGAGAAGCTGCGCCAGGCCATCAACGACTCCCGGGCGGCCTTCCCCGATCTCGTCACGGAGATCCTGCAGAGCGTCGAGCAGGACGACATGGTCGCGATCCGTTGGACCAGCCACGGCACCCACACCGGCTCCTTCATGGGCGTGCCGTCCACCGAGCGGACGGTCACCGTCTACGGAGCCAGCTTCTGCCGGTTCGCCGACGGGCTGCTCGCCGAGGAGTGGGTGGTGTGGGACCCCCGGGAGCTCCTCAGCGCCATGAGCATCCTGACCGTGCCCCACGAATGACCCCCACCGACGCCGAGCGCTGAACCCTGACAGCAGTACCGGAGGAGATCCCCATGTCCGATGTCGTGAGCATCGAGCCGCGCACCGGCAACGCCGTGGAGGTCGTCGCGCCGGCGACGACCAGTGAGGAGGTGGACCGGCTCTGCGCCGCGGCGCTGGCCGCCGCGCCCGCCCTCGAAGAGCTGGGCCGCGCCGGCCGGGCTGCGCTGCTGCGGGCCCTCGCCGACGCCCTGGAGGCCCGGCGGGACGACGTGGTCACCGTCGCCGACCGGGAGACCGCACTGGGCACCACCCGGCTGAACGGCGAGCTGACCCGCACCTGCTACCAGCTGCGGCTGTTCGCCGAGGTGCTCGACGAGGGCAGCTACCTCGAGGCCGCGATCGACTCCCCCGGGCAGACCCCGATGGGCCCGCGCCCGGACCTGCGCCGGATGCTCGTCCCGATCGGCCCGGTCGCGGTCTTCGGGGCCAGCAACTTCCCGCTCGCCTTCTCCGTGCCCGGCGGCGACACCGCCTCGGCGCTGGCCGCCGGCTGTCCCGTCGTCGTCAAGGCTCACGGCTCGCACCCGGCGACCTCGCAGCTGGTCTTCGACGTCCTGGACGCCGCCGCCCGCAAGGCCGGCGCGCCCGACGGCACGCTCGGCATCGTGCACGGCCTGCAGGCCGGCGCCGACCTGGTCGCCCACCCCGCGATCCGCGCCGTCGGCTTCACCGGCTCGGTCAACGGCGGCCGCGCCCTGCTCGAGATCATCGAGCGGCGGCCCGACCCGGTGCCGTTCTTCGGCGAGCTGTCCAGCCTCAACCCCGTCGTCGTCACGCCGTCGGCCGCCGCCGAGCGGGGGACGACGATCGGCACCGAGCTGGTCGGCTCCTTCACCCTCGGCGGCGGCCAGTTCTGCACCAAGCCGGGGCTGGCGTTCGTGCCGGCCGGCCCCGAGGGCGACGCCGTCGTCGACGCGATGGCCGAGGCCGTGCGCGGCACTGCCGCCCCGGTGCTGCTCAACGAGGGCATCGCCGCCTCCTACGGGCGCATCTCCGACGGCCTGGCCGGGGCACCGGGCGTCGAGGAGATCGCCCGCGGCGGGGAGCCCTCGGGCCGGGGCTTCGAGGCCGTGCCGCGGCTGCTGCAGACGACCGCCGCCGCGCTGCCCGAGCAGGTGACCGAGGAGTGCTTCGGTCCGGTGTCGGTCGTGGCCCGCTACGACGGCGAGGCCGAGCTGTTCGGCGCGCTGGAGCAGATGCCGTCGTCCCTCACCGCCACCGTGCTGCGCGGGGCCGGCGAGACCGAGCTGCCGCTGGCCGTCTCGCAGGAGCTGCGCACGCGGGCCGGCCGGCTGGTCTACGACGCCTACCCGACCGGCGTGGCGGTGTCCTGGGCACAGCACCACGGCGGACCGTGGCCGTCGACGAACTCGCAGCACACCTCGGTGGGGACGACGGCGATCCGCCGCTTCCTGCGCCCGGTCACCTGGCAGGGGGCGCCGCAGGAGGTGCTCCCGGCCGAGCTCACCGACGACTACCGCGACATCCCGCGGCGGGTCGACGGCGTCCTGCAGCTGCCCCGGTGAGCCGGCGGGTCGCCCTCGTCAGCTCCGAGCGCGGCCTGCGCGTCGACCCGGACCTCCCGCTCGCCGCGCCGGCGCTGCGGGAGGCCGGGTACGCCGTCGACTGCGTGCGCTGGGACGACCCGGCGGTCGACTGGGCCGGGTACGACCTGGCCGTCGTGCGCTCCTGCTGGGACTACGCCTGGCGGCGGGCAGAGTTCCTGGCCTGGGCCGGCGCCGTCCCGCGGCTGCGCAACGACGCCGCCGTGCTGCGCTGGAACACCGACAAGACCCACCTGCGCGACGTCGAGGCCGCCGGGCTGCCGGTCGTGCCCACCGTCTGGGCCCCGGCGAGCGCCGCCGACCTGCCCGACGCGGAGGAGTGGGTGGTCAAGCCGTCGGTGTCCGCGGGCGCCCGGGACACCGCGCGCTGGACCGATCCCGGCGACGTCCTCGCGCACGTCGCGCAGCTGACCGCGACCGGCCGGACGGCGATGGTGCAGCCGTACCAGGCCAGCGTGGACGACGCGGGGGAGACGGCGCTGCTGTTCCTCGGCGGGCGGTACTCGCACGCCGCGCGCAAGCCCCCGATGCTCGGCCGCGGCGAAGGCGTGCGTCAGGACCGCAACGGCCGCCGGGGCGTGCGACCGGCCACCACGACGCCGGAGCAGCGGGAGCTGGCGCAGGCGGTAGTCGACGCCGTCCCCGCGCTGGTGCGCGATGCCCTTTCCTCGCGGGGGCGCGATGCCCTTTCCTCGCGGGGGCGCGATGCCCTTTCCTCGCGGGGGCGCGATGCCGCACCGCTGCTCTACGCGCGGATCGACCTGGTCGCCGACGCCGCCGGCCGGCCGGTGGTGCTCGAGGTCGAGCTCACCGAGCCGAACCTGTTCCTCCCGCAGGCCCCGCCGGAGGCGCTGCCCCGGCTGGTCCGCGCGGTCGGGGACGCGATCGCCGCGTGAACGGGGTGGTGGGGGGCTTCGCCGCCCTCACCGCGGTCATCGCCGTCGGTTGGCTGGTCGCCCGCACCGGCACCCTGGGGCGGGACGCCGCGGCGGTGCTCTCGAGGCTCTCCTACGTCGTGGCGACGCCGGCGCTGCTGCTGCTCACCCTCGCCGACGCCGACCCCGGCGTGCTGGTGTCACCCGCGCTGGTCGCCACCGCCGGCAGCGCGGTGCTGGCCGCGCTGCTGTTCGCCGGGCTGGCGCGCTGGCGCTGGCGGCTGCGGCCGGCCGAGCTGACCGCCGGCGGGCTGGCGTCCTCCTACGTCAACGCCGGCAACCTCGGCGTCCCGATCTCGGTGTACGTGCTGGACGACGCCTCGTTCGTCGCCCCCGTGCTGCTGTTCCAGGTGCTGGTCATGGCCCCGGTCGGCCTGGCCGTGCTGGCCGGGTCGCGCGCGCAGGGGCGCTCCCGCTGGCGGGTGCTGGCCCAGCCGCTGGCCACCCCTGTCGTCCTCGGCTGCGCCCTCGGCGTGCTGGTGGCCGCGACCGGGGTCGAGCTGCCGGCGCTGGTGCTGCAGCCGGTCGAGCTCACCGCCGGGCTGGCCGTGCCCGCGGCCCTGCTCGCCTACGGCATGAGCCTGCACGGCGCGCCGCGACCGGCGTCCGGCGAGGGCGCCGGGCCGGTGTGGCTGGCGGTGGCGCTCAAGACGGTCGGGCAACCGGCGCTGGCCTACGCCCTCGGCCGCTGGGGCGCCGGCCTCGACGGGGGAGCGCTGCTCGCGGTCACGGTGACCTCCGCGCTGCCCACGGCGCAGAACGTCTTCGTCTACGCCGCGACCCACGGCCGCGGCACGCTGCTCGCCCGGGACGTCGTCCTGCTCAGCACCGTCCTGTCGGTCCCGGTGCTGGTCGGGATCGCCCTGCTCCTCGGCTGACCGCCGGCTCAGGCCGCAGCGGACCGCAGCCGCGCACGCACCTCGGGAACGCCGTCGCCGGTGAGCTCGTCGAGGGCCGCCGGTCGGCCGGCGAGCGTGCAGAGCAGCGCGGTGGCCGGCCCGCTGACCGGGAGGCCGGTGCCGTGGCGCCAGTCCGCGTCGGTGGCCGCGAAGGCCAGTCCGTCGAGCA
This sequence comes from Geodermatophilus sp., assembly GCA_035474935.1. Taxonomy (GTDB): domain Bacteria; phylum Actinomycetota; class Actinomycetes; order Mycobacteriales; family Geodermatophilaceae; genus Geodermatophilus. The sequence goes on from DATIMX010000319.1 coordinate 19,230, forward strand.
GGCCGGCGGCGAGGGCGCGGCGGCCGGTCAGCTGGCCGAGGGCGATGCCGGCGTCCTCCGGGTCGGTCGGCGACGGGACGCCGAGCGGCCGGTAGACGTCCTGGGCGTGGATCACGAGGTGGCTCAGCGGCGCCTCCGCCGGCGCTCCCGGCCCCGCCTCGAAGCGTCGGTGCTCGGTGTCCCGCAGGGCGGCGACGACCTGCGCGGGGGACCGCGGGTCGCGGCGGGCCCAGCGGTCCGCGGCCCGGTCGAAGCGGAAGCCGGAGCGCACCATGAGGGCGAGGAACCGGGGCACCGAGAGCTCGTAGGGCATGAGCAGGTGGACGACGAGGTCGCGCACCGTCCAGCCGGCGCACAGGCTCGCGGTGCGCCACTGGTCGGCGTCGAGGCCCTCCAGCACGATGAGCAGCCGATCCCGCTCCCGGCGGACCCGCAGGTCCACGTCGTCCTCGGTCGCCGTCATCCGGTACCCCTCTCGTCGGGCCGCTCGCGCGGACGCCTGGTCCGCCTGTCCGCAGTAGTGACACCCGGTGGCGGGCGGACTCATCGCCGCTCCCCATGCCCGCTGGGCATCGCGTCATGCCGGACCGGTCTTGGACAGGCATCGCGCCGGCTCCCTAGCGTGCGCACCGTGCGCGGAACCGGGCCGGTCGAGAACTGGGACGCCGTGCTGGTGGGCGGCGGGGTGATGAGCGCGACGCTCGGCGTGCTGCTCGCCCACGCCGAGCCGGACCGGCGGGTCCTCGTCGTCGAGCGGCTGGACGAGGTCGGGTGCGAGAGCTCGGCCGCGGAGAACAACGCCGGCACCGGGCACGCCGGGCTCTGCGAGTTCAACTACACGCCGCGGCGGCCCGACGGCACCGTCGACCCGAGCGCCGCCCTGCTGATCGCCGAGCAGTTCGCCACGTCCCTGGTGTTCTGGGCCCGACTGGTCGAGCGCGGTGAGCTGGGGCCGCCCGGGGCGTTCGTCCGGTCGGTGCCGCACCTGGGCCTGGGCCGCGGCGCCGACGGGGTGGCGTACCTGCGGGCCCGGTTCGAGGCGCTGCGCGGCTCCCCGCTGTTCGCCGACCTCGAGTACAGCGACGACCCGGACGTGCTCGCCTCCTGGCTGCCCCTCGTCCTCCGGGGCCGCACGGACGGCGAGCCGATCGCCGCCACCCGGGCGGCGCAGGGCACCGACGTCGACTTCGGCGTCCTCACCCGGCAGCTGCTGGCGGCCCTGCGGGCGCGCGGTGCCGAGGTGCGGCTGGGCACGGAGGTCACGTCGCTGCGGCGACGCGGCGAACGCTGGGAGCTCTCGCTGCGGGACCGGGCGACGGGGGCGCGCCGGCGGGTGCGGACGCCGTACGTCTTCGTCGGCGCCGGCGGCGGGACGCTGCCGCTGCTGCAGTCGGCGCGGGTGCCCGAGGTCCGGCGGTACGGCGCCTTCCCGATCAGCGGCCGGTTCCTGCGCACCGACCGCCCCGAGCTGGTGGCCGCGCACCGCGGCAAGGTCTACGGCCACGCCGAGCCCGGTGCGCCCGCGATCTCGGTGCCGCATCTGGACCTGCGGGTGGTCGACGGGCGCGAGTCGCTGCTGTTCGGCCCGTTCGCCGCGTTCTCGCCGCGCTTCCTCACCCGGGGCCGGCTCGGCGACCTGGTCCGCTCGGTGCGGCCGGGCAACCTGCCGGTGCTGCTCGCCTCCGTGCGCGACAACCGCGCGCTGATCGCCCACCTGGTCCGCCAGGTCACCGCCCGGCCGTCGTCCCGGATGGCCGCGCTGCGCCGGTTCGTGCCCACGGCGCGCGAGGAGGACTGGCGGCTGGTGAGCGCCGGGCAGCGGGTCCAGGTGCTCAAGGAGACCGACGGGCGCGGCACCCTGGTCGGCTTCGGCACCGAGGTCGTCACCTCCGCGGGCGGGTCGCTGGCCGCCCTGCTCGGCGCCTCGCCGGGCGCCTCCACCGCGGTGGCCACGGTGCTCGGCGTCCTGGACGCCTGCTCCCCCGGACGGCGGGACGAGTGGGGCCCGCGGCTGGCGGAACTCGTGCCGCTCCCGACGCCCGAGGAGCTGGCCCGGGCGCGCCGGGTGCTCGGCCTGGCGCCGGTGCTCGCCGTCGGGGGTGCGCGGTGACCGCGGACCTCGCCGCCCGGCTGCGGGAGCTCGTCGGGCCGGCCGGGGTGGTCGACGACCCGGCGGGCTTCCTCACCGACTGGCGGGGCGCGTACTCCGGGGCGGCGGCGGCCGTCGTCCGCCCCGGCAGCACCGAGGAGGTGGCCGCGGTGGTCGCGCTGTGCCGGGAGCTCGGCGTCGCCGTCGTCCCGCAGGGCGGCAACACCGGGCTGTGCGGCGGCGCGGTGCCCGACGCCTCCGGCCGGCAGGTGGTGCTCTCGCTGACCCGGATGCGGCGGATCCGGGACCTCGACGCCGCCAACTCGACGATCACCGTGGAGGCCGGGGTGGTGCTGCAGACGGTGCAGGAGGCCGCCGCGGCCGCGGGTCGGCTGTTCCCGCTGTCCCTGGGTGCCGAGGGCAGCTGCACGATCGGCGGCAACCTGGCCACCAACGCCGGCGGCACGGGGGTGCTGCGCTACGGCACGATGCGCGACCTCACCCTGGGGCTGGAGGTCGTGCTGCCCGACGGGCGGGTGTGGCACGGGCTGCGCGGCCTGCGCAAGGACAACACCGGCTACGACCTCAAGCACCTGTTCGTCGGCGCCGAGGGGACCCTCGGCGTCATCACGGCCGCCGTGCTGGCGCTGTTCCCGGCCGTCCGCAGCCGGGCGACGGCGTGGGTGGCGCTGCCGGATCCGCAGGCGGCGGTGGACCTCATCGGCGTGGTCCGCGAGTCGGCCGGCGACCGGCTGACGGCCTTCGAGCTCATGTCCCGGCAGAGCGTGGAGTTCGTGCTGCGCCACGGAGCGGGCGCGCGCGACCCCATCGCCGACCCGTCCCCCTGGTACGCGCTGGTCGAGCTCAGCGACACGCTGCCCGAAGCCGGCCTCGACGCGGTGGTCGAGGCGGCGCTGGGGGAGGCGGTCGAGCGGGGGATCGTGACCGACGCCGTGCTGGCCTCCGGGTCGGCGCAGGTCGCCGCGCTGTGGGCGCTGCGCGAGGGCATCTCCGAGGCGCAGAACTGCGAGGGCCCGAGCCTCAAGCACGACGTCACCGTGCCGATCAGCGCGCTCCCGGCGTTCGTGGCCGCCACCGACCGGGGGCTGGCCGAGGCCCTGCCCGGCGTCCGGGTCGTGGCCTACGGCCACGTCGGGGACGGCAACCTGCACTACACCCTGAGCGGGCCCGAGCCGAGGGACGACGGGGCCTTCCGCGCGCGGGCCGGCGTGCTGAGCCGGATCGTGTACGACTCGGTGGCCGCCCTCGACGGCAGCATCAGCGCCGAGCACGGGCTCGGGCAGGCCAAGCGCGACGTGATCGCCGACTACAAGAGCCCGCTCGAGCTGGAGCTGATGCGCGGGGTCAAGCGGCTGCTCGACCCGGCCGGCTTGATGAACCCCGGCAAGGTGCTGCCCGGCTGACCGGGCGGGGACGGCGGCGCCCCCGGACCGGCCGGGAGCGGCGCCCGGTCACCAGCGGAGGGGATCGGTCAGCCGGGACTGCGCCGTGCGGCAGGCCCGGCAGTTGCCCCACGAGACGATGGCCAGCGGCGTCGTCGGCGACCCGCACTCGGGGCAGTCGACCGGCTCGCCCGATCGGCCGCGGGCCTCGGTGATCTCGCGGGACCGCTCCTCGTGGATCTTCTCGTCGCCCCGGCAGGGGCACCCGAGATGGGCTTCGGCGCAGCGTCCACGGTGTGTGGCGATGGGGCCTCCTCGTCTCGGGGCGACGCTACCCGCCGGCCCGGTCCGCGACGGCCGAGCCGCGCCGAGCACGGCCCCGCGGGTCAGCGGTCGCGGCGGCTGACCCGCAGGACCATCCCGTCGGCGCCGGCGAGGACCACCAGCGAGCCACGGCGGAAGCGGGTCCGCGTCGGGGTGTCGGGATGGGGCGAGACGTCGTCGGGCGCGTCGAGGCAGCGCTGGACGTCGGCGTCGGCGATGCCCATGCCGGTCGCCGCCTCCCGGGCGCCACGCGTCATCCGCAGTGCCGGGCCCCGGCGACCCCGGGAGGGGGGTCCTGCCGGGCGGGTCGGGTCGGTGGGAGACCGGACGTCCGTGGCGTCGTCGGGGTCGTACCCCGTGGACGGGGGAGCGAGGAAGGTCAGAGCGGGTGCGCTCATGCAGGGTCCAGACGGGACGGGCGGGGGCCGGTGGCCGCTCCGCGGTGGCGGGCGCCGGTCGGCGCCAGAGGCCCGGGTGCGCGTCGCGCTGCGGCCGGGCGGGAGTCGGTGGCGCGAGCGCCGAGCGGGCTCGCGATCACCACGCTACGCGCCCGGCATCGGAGGACCGGCCCCGACGGGCCGGCCCCGACGGGCGGTGCCGCGCCCGGCGAGCGGGTGACGCGCCCGGCGCGGGATGTCCGCGACAGTCGGACGTCCCGCGCTCCGGTGTGTCCCCCGAGGGTCGAGCCGTCCGTACATTCCGTGCATGAGCCGGGCGTTCCGGTACACACCGCCACTCGCCGCCCATGGGCTCATCGTCCGGCCCCGGCTGCTGGACCGGCTGCACACCCGGTTCGAGCGGCGGCTGACCGCCGTCGTGGCGCCGGCCGGGTTCGGGAAGACGACGCTGCTGGCGCAGGCGGTGCAGGAGAACACCCTCTCGCCGCTCGGGGAGGACCGCTGGCTGACCTGCCAGCGCGACGACACGGCGCTGTCCTTCCTGGGTGCGGGGGCCTTCGCCGCCGTGGGTCTCACCACGCCCGTCCCCGACGACCCGCGGGAGGCCGCGGTCACCGTCGCCGAGGCCATCTGGAGCGCCGCGCCCCGGCAGGTGGCGCTGATCCTCGACGACGTCCACCTCGTGGGGCCGAGCTCGCCCGGCGGCCGCTTCGTCTCCGAGCTCGTCGAGGAGCTGCCGCGCAACGGCCACGTCGTCCTCGCCTCCCGCCCGCCGCTGCCCCTGCGGACCTCCCGGCTGCTCGCCTCCGGCGACGCGGTCGTCGTGGGCGAGTCCGAGCTGCACTTCGAGGACGACGAGATGGCCGCCTTCGCGGCGTCCCGGCACGTCGCGCCGGACCTGCTGCGGGACGTGGGCGGCTGGCCGGCGCTGGCCGAGCTGACCGCGACCGCCGGTCACTACGCGGTGAGCGGGTACGTGTGGGAGGAGCTGCTCAGCCGGCTCACGCCGGACCGGCGCCGCGCGCTGGCCGTGCTCGTCGCCGTCGGCGGGGCGGACGACGAGCTCGCCACGGCGCTGCTCGGGGAGGACGTGCGGCTGGACAAGCTGCTGGACGGGCTGCCGCTCGTCGCCCGCGGCCGCTCGGGCTGGTGGTCGCTGCACGGACTGTGGACCGAGGTCCTCCAGCACCAGCTGGACCCCGCCGAGGTGGCGGCGGTCCGCCGCACCGCGGGCCTGGTCCTGGCCCGCCGCCGTCGCTACCACGACGCCGTGGACCTGCTGACCGAGGCCGGCGCGTGGGACGACGTCCGGCAGCTGGTGATCGAGGTGTGCGAGGTGGGGACGCCGCTGGTGCAGCCGGACGTGCTCGAGGGGTGGCTGCGCCGACTGCCGCCCTCGGTCCAGGGCAGCGCCGAGGGGCTGCTGCTGTCGGCGATGGTCGCCGAGCCCACCAGCCCGGACACCGCCGGGCAGATCCTCGAGCACGCCCTCACGCTGGCGCCCGAGGCCGCCCCGGTGCGCGTGGCCTGTCTCAACGCCCTCCTCGAGGTGGCCTTCCGCCGCAGCAACGGCCGGGGGATGAGGCGCGTCATCGAGCGGCTGACCGACCTGGCCGCGCACGGTCACGAGCGCGCCGCGACCTGGATCCCGCTGTTCCGCGGCCTGCTCGCGCACAGCCCGGGTGAGGTGCGGGCCGAGCTGGCCAGCCCCGCCCTGGTCGCGGGGACCGCGCTCAGCCCGGTGCAGGAGTGGCTGCGCGGCCACCTGCTGCTGCGCTCGCTGGGCGACGCGGCCGCGGCCGAGTCCGTCGCCCGGGCGGCGCTGCAGCGGCCGGTCCCGAACATGCTGGTCCAGACCCAGTGCCTGCTCCTGGAGTCCCTGCGGCTGCAGGGCCGGCTCGACGAGGCGGCGGCGCTGCTCCCGGACCTGCTCGCCGGCATCGACGCGGCGCGGGTGCGGACCTCCCCGGAGTGCGTCACCTACGCCGTCGTCCTGCTCGGCGTCCTGGGGCGGGACGCCGAGGCCGGGGGACTGCTGCACGCCACGCGGGGCGCCCTCGGCGACTCGTCGGTCGACTGGGCGCCGGTCGCGGCCGCCGTGGCCGAGGCCGATGCCGCCGTGTCGGCCGGCGACGAGACGGCGGCCGCCGCCGCACTGCGGGCGGTGCAGCACCTCCGGCAGAGCCGGCGTGGCGCGGTCCTGACCGTGACACCGGCGGCCCTGCCGCTGCTCTACGTGCTGCTCCCGGAGGTCCGGCCCCAGTGGGACGCCGCGCCGCCGCCCGGCTGCTTCGAGGCGGTGCTCGACCTCTCCCGGGCGCTCGTCGCCGTCCGCGAGGAGGGACGTCTGGAGCCGGTCCGGCAGCTGTCGACCGAGGCGCGTGCGGTCGTGCGGGCCGTGCTCCCGGCGCCGTGGACCGCCGAGCTGGCCCTCGCGATGGTCGCCTCCGGGCTGGAGGATGCCCGGGCGCTGGTGGAGAAGCTCGGGCCTCGGGCCCGGCCCAAGCTACGGGCGATGAGCGCCGGCGGTCCCGCGCCGGTCGCCGCCACCGCCCGGCGGCTGCTCCGGGAGATGCCGCCGGCGCCGACGTCCCGGCTGGGACTGCGGGTGCTGGGACCGATGCAGCTGCACCGCGACGGGAGCGTCGTGACGGCCCGGGAGCTGCGCCGGGAGCGGGTGCGCCAGCTGCTGGGGTACCTGCTCGCCCACGACCGGCCGACGCGCGCCGCCGTCACCGCCGACCTGTGGCCGGACCTGGACGAGGTCGCCGCGGCCCGGAACCTGCGGGTCACCCTCGCCTACCTCCAGGACCTGCTCGAGCCCGACCGGGACGAGTCCGACGCGCCGTACTTCGTCCGCAGCACCGGGCCGGTCCTGCACCTGGTCGTCGACGAGGCGCTGCAGGTGGACGTGGTGGAGTTCGAGCGGCACCTCGACGAGGCCGCACGGCTGGAGCGCCAGGGAGCGCCGTCGGCCGCACTGGCCGCCTACCAGCAGGCGCTCGCGCTCTGGGACACCGACTTCCTCCCCGACGTCAGCGGCGGGGACTGGCTGCAGTGGGAGCGCGACCGGCTGCGCGGCCGGTTCGTCGGGGCCGCCGTCCGTGCCGGGGAGCTCCTCCTCGCGCGCGGCGACGACGCCGCCGCCCGGACGCTGGGCGAGCGCGCGCTCGGGATCGACAGCTGGTCGGAGGAGGCCCACCAGCTGCTCGTCGCCGCGCTGCTGGAGTGCGGGGACCTCGCCGATGCGCGCCGGCAGCTGCGGCGCTGCCTGCAGGCGCTCGCCGAGCTGGGCGTCCCGCCGCAGCCGCGCACGGTCGCCCTGGCCCGGCGACTGGAGGTCCACCTGCACCGCGGCCGGCCGCCCGGCCGATGGCCGGCTGACACCCCCTCCGGTCCCGGCTGACGCCCGGCTAACACGGCCCCCGGACGCTCCGGTCCGACGGCTTGGCAGCCGTCGGAGACCGAGGGGAGCCGCCATGGACGCCGCAGAGGTGACCGGCCTGGTCCGGCGAGCCGCTCAGGGGGACCAGCGGGCGTGGCAGGGGATCGTCGACGAGTACAGCGGCCTGGTGTGGTCGGTGGCCCGGGGCTTCCGGCTCGACGAGGCGCAGATGGCCGACGCCGTCCAGACGACCTGGCTGCGGTTGGTGGAGCACCTGGCCGAGATCCGCGAGCCGGAACGCCTGCCCGGGTGGCTGCGGACGACGACGCGGCGGGCCTGCCTGGCGACGGCCCGCCAGTCGCTCCGCGAGCAGCCGGTCGACGCCGCCGAGCAGTCCGCCGCGTGGGACCACGGCGGCCACCTCGACGACGCCGGGCCGGAGACCAGCGCCGTGCGGCAGGACCAGCAGGTCCTGGTCCGCCGGGCCGTGGCCACCCTCCCGCCGCGGCACCGGGCGCTGCTGGGGATGCTGGTCAGCTCGCCGCCGGTGAGCTATGAGGAGATCAGCGCCGGCCTCGGCATCCCGGTGGGCAGCATCGGGCCGACGCGGGCCCGGATCCTGGGCCGGTTGCGGACGGCGCTGGAGACGGCGGGCCTCCACGACGCGGCGCTGAACTGAGCCGCCCGTCGCCCGTCGTGCGGATCTCGCCCGGCGTTCCCGCGGGAACGCCGGGCGACAGCGCGCTGCCGTCCGCCGGCTCAGAGACCGGCGAGGTGCCGGATTCCGGTGGTGCTGGGCAGGAAGACGTAGGCGCAGCCGCGGGTGGTGACCAGCCGCGGCAGGTCGGTCAGCTCCGCCCTGCCCCCGGAGGCGCGGAACCGGAAGGTGCCGCCCGCGCCCTGCCCGGCGCCGGTGCCGAGGAACGGGTCCTGCGTGCGGCCCAGCCCGGGCGCGAAGAGCCCGTCGTGCGCCCACTCGGCCATGAGGAACTCGAACTGGTCCCGCAGGCTGGCGCCGATGAACAGGCCGACGACTCCCCGCTCCTGCCCGTCGCGCGGCCGGGCCGGGTCGTAGGGCGGGCCGTAGGTCAGTCCGCGCCGGACGATGCGGTGCTTGGCGCCCCCGTTGCCGGCGACCCGGGAGTTCCGCGGGTGCATCCGCCGGACGTGCGCGCCGATCGGGCAGCGCTCGCCGCGTTCGTCGTCGGCGTAGTCGAAGTCGTTGAGCGCCTCGGGCGGCAGCCGGGAGTCGGTGTCGGGGGAGAGGACCAGCGGCGTCCCGCTCCGCCACCGCCCGCACAGCTTCGCGGCGACCAGCTCGGGGGACATGCCGGTGCGCTGCGACTGCTCGGCCAGCAGCGCGCAGAAGGCGTCGACGTCCTGGGCCATGACCCGGAACGCCGCGAAGCTGCCGTTGCGGCCGAGGGCCGGCGGGTCCGGCACGGGGTAGCTGTGGGCGGTGAACTGGCTGGGGTGGCCGAGCAGGAAGGCCCCGGTCGGCTGGACCGGCAGGCGGTCCGGTGGGCCCGGCGGCGGGGCGGGGGCGACGGTCGGCTGGGAGATGCCGTCCACGTACCCGAAGTGGTCGGTCCGGTTGGGTAGCAGGTCGGCGTCCACGCGGTCGAGCTCGGTGAGCCCGGGCGCGGTCCCGGCCAGGAGGGCGTCGGTGGCTCGCTCCCGAGCCTCCGGCGACACGGCGGACAGCGAGAGGAGCAGGTGGAAGCCCGGCCCGGTGAAGACCGGCCGCCAGTGCGCGGGGTCGCACGGCCCGACGTCGCCCACGACGCCGGCGCGGGCGACGGCGCCCTGGTTGAACTCGGCGGGGAAGCCGGCCAGCGACGCCCCCAGCACGTCGAGCCCCTCCGCGGTGACCGCCACGTTGAGGCAGGAGTCGGGCCGGACCTCCCACGCGGTCGCCGTGGTGACCTGCGGCCGGCCGGGCGTGCCGTCGACCACCGAGCCCAGCAGCGCCCGCGCGGCCGGCACCGAGTCGATGCGCACCAGCAGGTGGCGCGCGTGGGCCATGGTGTAGCCGCGGACGACCAGCCCCTGCACGTCGGCCAGGTCCAGCACGTCGGCGTCCCCCGGGGCGCTGCGGTCAGCCGGCGTCGTCAGCACGGATGTCCAGGACCGGCCTGGTGGGGTAGGCGCTGTAGAAGGTACCGACGCACCCCAGGTCGTGCCGGTTCACGTAGGCGAGGAACTCCTCGGGGTGCTGCTGCACCGGCAGCGGCGGCGGGTCGACCATGTGCCGCAGGAGCATGTCGAACACCGGCCCGATGTGGTCGACGAAGTCCATGATGTAGCGCTCGAAGTCGCCGTCGTACGTGGTGATCACGGCCAGCCGCTCGTCGTCGAGGAAGACGAACCGGGCGAAGTGCACGGTGCCGATCGCGTCGAGCGCGGTGATCACCGGGTTCTGCTCCCGCGGCAGCGCCTGCAGCCGGTCGACCTCCGCCCGCAGCGCCTCGCGGGCCTCGGGTCGGACCGGCATGACCAGCGTCAGCGGCTTCTGCACGGTCGTCCCGGTCGTGGTTCCCCCGGTCATGGACGGACCTCCTCGTCCCGCGGACGGCGAGGTGCCGCCCGGACCAGCGACGATGCGGGAGTGGCGTCACCGCCGCGTCACGTCCGCGTCACCGCTCCCCGGCCGTATCAGCGGGGTCGCCGGCGTCCTCTGTCGGTCGGGCACCGCCGGAGGGGGACTGCATGGACGCGCGCATCGACCTGCTGGACGGCTTCACCCTGGTCCTGGACGGGGGGCGACCGACCGGGCGGGACGCCGTCCCCCGTGCGGTGCAGCGGCTGGTCGCCTCCGTCTGCCTCGCCGGCCGGCCCGGCCGGGCGGCGGTCGCCGGGCAGCTGTGGGGCGAGGTCCCGGAGGAGCAGGCGCAGGCGAGCCTGCGGTCGGCGCTGTGGCGGCTGCACCGGGTGGCGCCGGGACTGCTCGACACCGCCGGGGGCGCGCTCGCGCTCGCCCCGGGTGTGGGCGTCGACGTCCGTGACCTGGCCGCCTGGGCGATCCGGACCCGGGACCCGCGCACCGACCTCGACGACCTGGAGCTGCCACCCGCGGACCTGCTCGGCGACCTGCTGCCCGGCTGGCACGACGACTGGGTGCTCGTCGAGCGTGAGCGGCTGCGGCAGCTGCGGCTGTACGCGCTGGAGACCCTCGCCGCACGGCTGGCCGCGGCCGGCCGCCCCGGCGACGCGGTGGCGGCCGCCCACTTCGCCGTGCGCGGTGAGCCGCTGCGGGAGAGCGCGTACCGCCTCCTCGTGCGGGTCCACCTGGCCGAGGGCGACGTGGCCGCCGCCGTCTCCACCTACCGGCAGTTCCGCACGCGGCTGCGCGACGAGCTCGGCATCGACCCGACCGACCAGCTGACCCGCCTGGTCGCCCACCTCGGCGAGGGACGGCGCCTGGCCTCCTGAGCGCCTGGCCTCCTGAGCGCCTGGCCTCCTGAGGAAGCACCGAGGAGCGGTGTATCAGCCGAACCTGCCGGGTGCTCTGTCCGACGTGGGCCCGGCCACGGTGTCGAGGGGGGTGGCCGGGCCCGCGCTCCCGCCGAGAGCCCCGGAGGCCGTCCATGACCACGCAGCCACCCGGTCCCGCAGACCCGCGCTGCGACGTCCCGTACGGGGAGCTGCTCAGCGGGCTGCGCCGCCTCATCCGGACCGAGGGCCGGCGCTACCTCGACGACCCGAACATCACCTCCATCGGCCTCGGTCACCGGGTCGTCGGGGGCCGCCGGACCGGCGAGCTGGTGGTGCAGTTCACCGTGGAGGAGAAGCGCGCCGAGCCGGAGGCCCTGGCCGCACTGGGGACCACCCCCGTGCCGGAGGCGGTCACGGTCGCCGGCGTACGCGTGCCGACCGACGTGCTGGAGCGCCGCTCGCAACCGGCCCTCATCCACCCGTCCACCCCGGTTCCCGGCGAGCGTCCGGGCCCCGTCGAGGTCGCCGCCGGACGGACCCCGCACCCCGTGGCGCCCGGCGGGACCCCCGGCCCGGTGAGGAGGGTCCGTGCTGTGCGGTGATGGCACCGTGCTGTGACGGCACCCGGGACACCGCCCGGCCGGCGCCGCCGGACCCGGCCGTGCCCGGTGGACGGGGGCACCCCGCGGACGACGCCGGTCCCGGTCGACCGGTCACCGGCCGACGTGCGCGGGACGTCGTCCTGAGCGGGGCCGTCAGGCGCGGACGGCGTCGCGCGCAGGCCCCACCCGATCACGGTCGTCCCGGTATCTCCCGGCCCCACGCGTCCTCTGTCGGGGGAGAACCGGTCAACACCCCGCTGCGGGACGCTCTGCGCCCCTCGATGGCAGGAGGTGGCACGCATGCTCGTTGACGACGACGTCCCCCAACTGGTCACGGCCGCGTCGCGCGGTGACCAGGGGGCGTGGAACGCCATCGTCGACCGGTACCTGCCGCTCGTGTACTCGGTGACGCGCGCCTACCGGCTATCCCGGAGTGACGCCGAGGACGTCAACCAGACGGTGTGGCTGCGCCTGGTGGAACACCTCGACCACCTCCGCGAGCCGCGCGCCCTCCCCAAGTGGATCCTGACGACGGCCCGGCACGAGTGCAGCCGCCTGACCAGGGCCGGCCGCCGCGAACAGCCCGTCGACCCGCTGACCGACCGCGCCCTCGGCGGCGCGGTCGGCGACGAGGTGGTGGAGGCCGACCTCCTCCGGGCCGAGCGGCAGCAGTCGTTGCGGGACGGCCTCGCGCAGCTGCGCCCCGCGGACCGCCGACTGCTGGTGCTCCTGGCGGAGGACCCGCCGCGGAGCTACCGCGAGATCTCCGAGCTCACGGGTATGCCGATCGGCAGCATCGGCCCGACCCGGGCCCGGTGCCTCGAGCGGCTGCGAGAGACCCCTGCCGTGCGCGCCCTGCTCGCGGGAGAGTCTGCGGCAGCCCACACGAGAGGTGACCGTGATGAGCGCGCACCCACGCCCCAACGGCGATGACCCACTGCTCGCCGAGCTGGCGGAGGCGTGGAGCGCGGCACGGGCCGTACCCGAGAGCATGCGGGTGGCGGCCCGTGCGGCGTTCGCCTGGAGGACCGTGGGAGAGGGGCTCGAGCTCCTGGTCCTCGCGCACGACTCGGCGCTCGTGACCGACGCGGGCGACGTCCGCGCCGCTCCCTCGGACGGCCCGCGCGAGCTGACGTTCCGGGGCGCCGCGCTGTCCGTGGAGCTCGAGGTGGGCGCGGACGTCCTGGGCCGGCTCGTCCCGCCGCGGCCCGGCCGGGTGACCCTGGCCGGCACCCACGGGGTCCTCGCCGAGGCCGATGCCGACGCGCTGGGCTGCTTCCGGTTGACCCGGCCGGACTGTGGGCCGGTCCGGGTGGTGTGCCGGACCGACGACGCGGCCGTCTCCACCGGGTGGATCCGGCTGTAGCGGCGACCGGGACCGGCCCCCCGACCGGCGCCGGGAGGGCGGCCGGGACGCCCGCCGCCGCGGTGGGGCGGTGCGTCAGGAGGTGGGACCGGCGGGCGTGCACCGGGCGGAGGAGGCACTGCGGCCGGCCGAGGCCGACCCCGGCCGGGCCGTGGTCGTGGCGGGCCCGGTCACCCCCGCGCCCCCTCCAGCCCGAGGCCGACCCAGGCGGTGACCACGCGGGCGCCCGCGTCCGTGCGCAGGTGCAGGCGGAAGCACCCGCGGGGGGCGGACCGGAAGGCGAAGCACCCCAGGGCGTCGATCTCCGCGGACGCCCGGTCGCCGTCCATCGTCTGCAGCTGCACCCGTCCCGGCCCCGGCGGGGCCACCCGCCCGAGCAGGCGCTCCGCGCCGAGCTCCACCTCCACGGTGAGATCGGCGGCGACGAAGGTCAGGTGCCGGAGCTCGGCCACGTCCTCCCGGCCCGTCCGGCGGGTCCGCGGGACGGTGGCGCAGTCGCGGGCGAGGGTCGCCGGCTCGGCGTCCAGCGCGCGCCAGTCGTAGGCCGCCCGGGCTGCCACGCGGAACTGCGGCGGGACCTCCCGTGCGGCGAGTACGGCCTCGGCCAGGGCCCGCTCCAGCCCCGCATCGTCTCGCGTCCACCCTCCGCGCACGTCTCTCAGCTCCTCGTCCGCTCGCTCCGGTCGCGGTCGCCGACGTCCCCTCCCTCACGGTCGGTGTGCGTGGACGTCGTGGCCGTCCCCGTGGCGGCGGGATCTGATCCGGCCGAGCGCCCGCCATGCCGTCGCGCCCTTCTCCTGGGCCACCCGGGCGACCACGACCTGCTCGCGGTCGAACCGCTCGCCCCGCCGGACTCCTGCGCTCGAGGTCATCTCGTCCTCCCTGGTCGCCGCTCGTGCCCATCCGGAGCGGACACGGGGCGCCGTGATACGAGGCGCTCCGGCGCGGTCGGCTCCAGGGGGCCGGCGGCCGTCCCGCTCAGGGCACCGGCCGCCCGGCGTGGCAGGTCTCGAGGTACAGGTCGAGGACGACGTCGACCCGGGCCGACCACTCCTCGACGGCCGCCCGGTGCTCGCGGCTGTCCCGATCGCGCCGGTGCAGCCGGGCCCGGGTGAGCTCCGCGCAGGCGGAGGCGAAGTCGGCACCGAGCTGTTCGACGAGGCTGCCGAGGACGACCGGCGGGGACGTCTGCACCGGGTGGTGCACGGAGGCCTCCGGCCCGGTGCCCGTCACGGGTGCACCCGGCGGAGGTCGGCCCGGACGCTGCTCGGCAATGCGGCCTGCTGGGCCTCGGCCAGGGCCGGGGCCGGTTGCTCCTCGGGGTCGAGCGCCGCCAGCGGCCGCGGCGGCAGGAGCAGTCGATCGTGCACCGTGCGCCTCCTCTCGGGCCCCGGCCGGCGGGGACGTCGCCGCCCGGCAGTCCTGTCGGCCCCGCCCCCATCCGGGGCGCGTCGGCCGGTACCCACCTGAGGAGCGGCCGGCCCGCCAGATACCTCGCCGGCGCGGGATCGGCGTCCGGGTCGGCGCCGCGGTGCGGCCCCGGCAGGAGGCGACCGCGGGTCAGGCGCTGAGGTGGGTGCGCTGCTGCAGGCGCAGCCGGCGGCGCTCGCGCTCGGAGAGGCCGCCCCAGATGCCGAAGCGCTCGTCGTTGGCCAGCGCGAACTCCAGGCACTCGGCCCGCACCGTGCAGCCGCTGCACACCCGCTTGGCGTCGCGGGTCGAGCCACCCTTCTCCGGGAAGAACGCCTCCGGGTCGGTCTCCGCGCACAGCGCCTCCAGCCGCCACGACGCGTCACCCACGGGGGACAGGTCCGTCCACGGCGAGGCGGCAGGGGTGGCGGCGGTGTCGGACCAGCCGGAGACCAGGGACAGGTGCGGGCGGGAGAACGTGGACACGGCGGGCTCCTCGGGGAAGGGGGAGTCGGATGGATGAGTGACGGACCGGTACGGCCTCGTTGCTGTACGTGACGTTACGGAATGCGGAGCCCTGGAGGCACTGGCAGAAATGGGCCGAAAACGCACCTCCGTTCTGGCGGCATCTGTCGGTGCCCGCGCCGTCCGGCGCGTCGTCCTCGTGCACCAGTGCCGGTCGTCCCTGGTGGTCGTTGCGGGATGAGAGGACCCTGGGACCCCTCCTGGGAGGTGACCCGCATGACGACCACCCGACCCACGTTCGACGAGTTCGTGGCCTGGCTGGAGGCCGGCCGGGACCAGGGTCAGGTCCACTTCGACGAGCACCAGCAGTGCTGGCACGTGCTCGGCCACCCGGAGGCGAGCACCGTGCTCTCCGACCCGGCGGTGTTCTCCTCCGACCTGACCTCGCTGCAGCCGGCCCAGGACGACTTCGCGCTCTTCCAGCGCGGCAACCTCGTCCGGATGGACCCGCCGCGGCACCGGACGCTGCGCGCCCTGGTCAGCCAGGCGTTCACCCCGCGCGTCGTGGCCGACCTCGAGCCGCGGATCGCCGCACTGACCACCGAGCTGCTGGACGAGGCCGGCGAGCGCTTCGACCTGGTCGACGCACTGGCCTACCCCCTGCCGGTCATCGTGATCGCCGACCTGCTCGGCGTCCCGACCTCCGACCGGGCGCTCTTCCGCCGGTGGGCCGACGTGCTGCTCGGCCAGGAGATCGACCCCGACCAGTCGCTGGTCGAGGCCGGGGAGCAGGCGGTGAGCGCCGTCGCGCCCGTCATCCGGGAGATGAACGAGTACTTCCTCGCCCACATCCGGTCCCGGCGGCGGCGCCCGGGCAGCGACCTGACCAGCCGCCTGGTGCAGGCCGAGGTCGACGGCGAGCGGCTGGCCTACGAGGAGATCGTCGGCTTCGTCGGCCTGCTGCTCATCGCCGGCCACATCACCACCACCGCGACGCTGGGCAACGCCGTGCTGGCCTTCTCCGACGAGCCCGAGGCCGCCGCCGCGGTGCGCGCCGACCTGGCCCTGCTGCCGGCCGCGATCGAGGAGGTGCTGCGGCTGCGGACGCCGTTCCCGCGCCTGGCCCGGCTCACCACCACCGAGGCGTGGGTGGGCGACGCGCGCATCCCGGCCGGGCAGGTCGTGCTGCCCTGGCTGGCCGCGGCCAACCGGGACGGGCGGGTCTTCGCCGAGCCGCAGCGCTTCGACCTGCACCGCCGGCCCAACCCGCACCTGACCTTCGGGCACGGCGTCCACTTCTGCCTCGGCGCGCCGCTGGCCCGGCTCGAGGCCAGGGTGGCGCTGCGCCTGCTGTTCGAGCGCTACCGCGACATCGAGGTCGCCGCCGACGAGCCGGTCGAGCACCGCAACCCGTGGACGATGGTCGCCGTCACCCGGCTGCCGCTCGTCGTCCGTCCCGCCTGACGCGGCGGGTGCCCTCCGGACGCCGCCCGGCCCGCGCCTCGATCAGGCCGCGACCGGGGTCTCGCCGAACAGGCTGCAGTCCGAGCCGAGCTCGTACGGCCGGTACTCCACGGCCCAGCCCTCGGTGGCGTCGCGGACGACGGTGTGCGCCCCGGTGATGGCGTACATGCAGGACGCGTCCGGGTCGCTGCCGACCCACAGGTCGATGGTGTACTCACCCTCGTCGGTCGCGTCCGAGCAGCCGCCGCAGCGGT
The DNA here is from genome assembly GCA_035474935.1 of Geodermatophilus sp. Lineage (GTDB taxonomy): Bacteria > Actinomycetota > Actinomycetes > Mycobacteriales > Geodermatophilaceae > Geodermatophilus. The sequence continues at coordinate 35,825 of DATIMX010000319.1, forward strand.
CCTCCACCACGAAGTACGCGCGGACCAGCGGCACGTAGAAGATCGTCCCGACGGGGAACTCGTCGCCGCCGGAGTAGCCCACCGCGAGCGTGATGGGGTCGTCGAAGGTCCCGGTGCCGCCGGCCGTGCGGCCGGAGGAGGTGGTGCGGGTCCCGGCGGGCGAGTTGTCCTCCAGGCTGTACCCGGTCAGCGACGCCGTCTCGACCCAGCCGTGTGGCTCGGGGCCGGCGTGGGCGGCGGCCACCGTCGGCACCAGGACGGCGGCGCACAGGCCGGTCAGTCCTGCGACGGCGGTGGTCACGGTGCGGCGGGTCGGTGTCCTCATGGCGGTCCTGTTGGTGGGGGGCGGGAGCGCAGGCCACTGTCCAGAGGGCGGGACCCGGGGACAACTCGGCGCCCGGTATCTCGGACGGGAGCCGCGCGTCGGCGACCGCGCGTGTCGGACACGCGCAACGACCTGCGCGACGGCGCGCCGTGTCGTCGCGGGAGGGAGCCGTCTCCTGTCTTGCCGTGCCGCCCGCTCGGCACCATGCTGCCGGTACCCCGATCCGGAGCCGTGTCGGTGGCATCGACCAGGCTCCGGCCCATGGACCAGGCGCACGCGCCCGAGCCGCAGGAGGAGCCGGTGACAGCGACCCAGGAACGGACCAGCAGGACGGGCGACAAGCTCTCCGGCCGCGTGGCGTTCGTGACCGGCGGCACCCGGGGGATCGGTGCGGCCATCAGCCGCAGTATGGCCACCCAGGGCGCCGACGTCGCTGCCGGCTACAGCGGCAACGACGAGGCCGCAGAGCGCTTCCGCAAGCAGTTCTGCGACGACTTCCCCGACCAGGGTTTCTCCGTCCACAAGGGCGACATCAGCGACGCCGACGACTGTCGCCGCACCATCGCCGAGGTGATCGAGAAGCACGGCCGGCTCGACATCCTGGTCAACAACGCCGGCATCACGGTCGACCGGACGGTGCTGAAGATGACCGACGACGACTGGCGCCGGGTCATCGACGTCAACCTGTCCGGCGCCTTCTACCTGTCCCAGGCCGCGCTCAGGCACATGCTGGAACGCGGGAGCGGGCGGATCGTGATGATCTCCTCGGTCATCGGGGAGATGGGTGGCATCGGGCAGTCGAACTACTCCTCGGCCAAGGCCGGTCTCCTGGGCCTGACGAAGACGTTGGCCCGCGAGGCCGCCATGCAGGTGCAGCGCTCCGGCAAGACCGACGGGCTGGGCATCACCGTCAACGCCGTGACGCCGGGCTACACCGCCACCGAGATGCTCGAGAGCGTCCCGGAGAAGGTGCTCGACAACCTCAAGGCCAAGATCCCGATCGGCCGGCTGGGCGAGCCGGAGGAGGTCGCCCGCGTCGTGCACTTCCTCGCCGCGGACGCCTCCGGCTACATCACCGGGCAGGTCTGGGGCGTCAACGGCGGCCTGGACATGTAGCAACAGGGACGGGTTGGCCACCGAGCCGGCCTTCCACCACCACTACCACCACCACCGATCAGGGAGAGGTGTCCCGGTGTTCGACCGCATCGCCGTCGTCAACCGTGGGGAGCCCGCGATGCGGCTCATCCGTGCGGTGCGGGAGCTGGACGCCGAACACGGCACTCGCACCCGCGTGATCGCCCTGTACACCGAGGCCGAGCGGCGGGCGACCTTCGTGCGCGCCGCCGACGAGGCGGTGCTGCTGGCCGACACCGGCGCCGGCTCGCCCTACCTCGACCACGCCGAGCTGGCCCGGGCCCTGCGCGCCGCCCGCGCCGACGCGGCATGGGTGGGGTGGGGTTTCGTCGCCGAGGATCCCGCCTTCGCCGAGCTGTGCGCCGACCTCGGCGTGACCTTCATCGGGCCGTCGCCCGAGGCGATGCGGCTGCTCGGCGCCAAGATCGAGGCCAAGGTGCTGGCCGAGAAGGTCGGCGTCCCGGTCGCGCCGTGGAGCCACGGCGCGGTCGAGGGGCCGGACGACGCCCGGCAGCACGCCGACGCCATCGGCTACCCGCTCATCGTCAAGGCCCGCAGCGGCGGTGGGGGCCGCGGGATCCGCATCGTCCGCTCGCCCGAGGAGCTCGAGGAGGCCTTGACCCGCACCCGGTCCGAGGCGGAGAAGAGCTTCGGCGACCCGGTCGTGTTCATGGAGCGGCTGGTCCAGGGCGGCCGGCACGTCGAGGTACAGGTCATCGCCGACCGGCACGGCACCGTCTGGGCCCCGGGCGTGCGCGACTGCTCGGTGCAGCGACGCAACCAGAAGCTCATCGAGGAGTCCAGCTCACCGGCGCTCACCCCGGAGCAGGACGCCGCCCTGCGCGAGTCCGCCGTCGCGCTCGTCCGTGCCGCCGGCTACGTCGGCGCGGGCACCGTCGAGTTCCTGTACCAGCCCGAGGATCAGCTCACCACCTTCCTCGAGGTCAACACCCGGCTGCAGGTCGAGCACCCCGTGACCGAGGCGACCACCGGCCTGGACCTGGTCAAGCTGCAGCTGCACGTGGCCGAGGGCGGCCGCCTCGAGGGCGACCCGCCCCCGGCCACCGGCCACGCCGTCGAGGCGCGGCTCACCGCCGAGGACGCCGAGCAGGGCTTCGCGCCCGCACCCGGCCGGGTCGAGCTGCTGCGGATGGCGAGCGGCCCCGGCATCCGCGTGGACACCGGGCTGAGCGTCGGCGACGCCGTGCCGCCGCAGTACGACTCGATGATCGCCAAGGTGATCGCCTGGGGCCGGGACCGTCCCGAGGCGCTCGCCCGGCTGCGCTGCGCCCTGCGGGAGACCACCGTCGTGCTGGCCGGCGGGACGACGACCAAGTCCTTCCTGCTCGACCTGCTGGACCGTCCGGAGGTCGTGGACGGCACCGCCGACACCGGGTGGCTGGACCGCACCGGCACGGCTCCCGCCCGACCGGCCGGCAACGCGTGGGTGGCGCTGGTTCAGGTGGCGCTCGACCTGGCCGAGGCGGAGGTCGAGCAGGAGCGGCTGGCCTTCCTGGCCTCGGCCCGCGGCGGCCGGCCGCGGGCGCCGCACGAGGTCGGCCGCACCATCGAGCTCGGCATGCGCGGGCAGGTGTACCGGCTGACGGTCGCCACCGTCGACCACGACCGCTACCGGGTCGGGCTCGACGACCGGGTCGTCGACGTCGAGGTCGACCGGCTCGGCCCGCTGGAGAGCCGGCTCACCGCCGACGGACGGCGGTACTCCGTGGTCACCGCCGAGGCACCCGGGTCCGCCCTGGTCGAGGTGGAGGGCGAGACGCACCGGGTGAGCCGGGACGTCGGCGGGGTGGTCCGCGCCCCCGCGCCGGCCGTGGTCGTCGCCGTCCGGGTCGAGCCGGGCGACGAGGTCGAGGCCGGCCAGCCGGTCGCCGTCCTGGAGAGCATGAAGATGGAGACGGCGGTGCGGGCGCCGTTCGCGGGCCGGGTCCGCGAGGTGCGGGCCGCGGTCAACAGCCAGGTCGACGCCGGCGCCCCCCTGCTCGCCCTCGACCGGGTCGGCGGGGACGTCGAGGAGGCCCAGGGCGAGCGGGTGACCCTGCCGGGCGCGGACGAGGTGCCGGACGGCGACCCGCGGGCGCGGGCCCTGGCCCGACTGGCGGCGCTGCGGGCGCTCGTCACCGGCTACGACGTCAGCGGCGCGCACGCGAAGCAGCTGGTCGCCGAGTACGCCGCCGCCCGTGACGAGCTGCCCGTCGACGACGCGGACCTGCTGTCCGCCGAGCTCGACGTCCTGGTCACCTTCGCCGACATCTCCGAGCTCTCGCGCAACCGGCCGGCCAGCGCGGAGGAGGAGGCCGAGACCCAGGTCCACAGCCCGCGGGAGTACTTCCAGGCCTACCTGCGGTCCCTCGACGTGGAGCGGGAGGGGCTCCCGGAGGCCTTCCGCGCCCGGCTGCGGCGGGCGCTGGCCCACTACGGCGTCGAGGACCTGGAGCCCAGCGCGGCGCTGACCGAGGCGGTGCACCGGGTGTTCCTCGCCCAGCAGCGCGTCGGTGAGCAGCTGCCCGCCGTCTCCGCGCTGCTGGACCGCTGGCTCACCACCGACCGGCTGCCCGACGGGCCGGCGCGCGCGGAGTTGGGGGAGGTGCTCGACCGGCTGGTCGTCGCCACCCAGCTGCGCTACCCCGTGGTGGGCGACCTGGCCCGCGCCGTCCGCTACCGGCACTTCGAGGAGCCGGTCGTTCGGGCGGCCCGGCAGGAGGTCCTCGACCGGGCCGCCCGGCTGCTCGACGAGCTCGACGAGGCCGCGGCGCGTGGCGACACCGCGGAGAGCATCCGGCGGATGGAGGCGCTGGTCGCCAGCCCCGAGCCGCTGGTGCGGCTGCTGGCGCAGCGGTTCGGCCGGCCGACCGCCGTCCCGGACCCGGTGCTCGAGGTGCTCACCCGCCGCTACTACCGCAGCCGCAGCCTCGAGGACGTGCGCGCGACGCTGCTCGACGGGGACACCTGCGTCACCGCGGAGTTCGACCTGCACGGCAACCGGCTGCACCTGCTGGCGCTGATGACCGACCACGCGCGGCTGCCCGAGGCGCTGGGATCGGTGGCCGGCGCGCTGGCCGACGTCGCCGACCCGAGCCAGGTGGTCGTCGACCTCTACGTGAACTGGCCCGACCGCCCCGCGGACGACGACGAGGTCTCCGAGCAGCTGCGCGGGCAGCTCGAGGGCGTGCCGGCGCTGCGGACCGGCCGCCGGGTGACCGTCACGGTCTGCATCCCGGAGGGGGAGGTCGAGACCGTCACCTTCCGGCCGACGCCGGACCGGGCACAGAGCCCGACAGGGGAGGGCGGCCCGGCCACGGGGCTCGCCGAGGAGCGTGTCATCCGCGGCCTGCACCCGCTCACCGCACAGCGGCTGGACATCTGGCGGTTCAAGGAGTTCGACGGCGAGCGCGTGCCGTCCCCCGAGGACACCTACCTGCTGCACATCACGGCGAAGGAGAACCCGAACGACGAGCGGTTCATCGCCATGGCCGAGGTCCGCGACCTGACCCCGGTGCGCGACGAGCACGGCGAGGTCGTCGGGTTCCCGACGATCGAGCGGCAGCTCACGTCCTGCCTGGACGGCCTGCGGCGGGCGCAGTCGCTGCGGCGGTCCCGGCGGCCGCTGGAGAACAACCGCATCCACCTGTACGCCTGGCCGTCGATCGAGGTGCCGCTGGCCGAGGTGGCCGAGTTCGCGCGCACCGCCGCGCCCCTGACCTACGGCGCCGGCCTGGACCAGATCGTGCTGCTGGCCCGGCTGCCGGAGGAGGGCGGCCCGCCGCGCGACGTGGCGCTGCGCTTCTCCGCCCGCCCGGGCACCGGGGTGCAGATGCGGGTCACCGACCGCCCGACCGAGCCGCTCAGGGTCCTGGACGACTACACCGCCAAGGTGCTCAGCTCCCGGGCCCGCGGCGCGCCCTACCCGTACGAGCTGGCCCCGCTGCTGGCCGGGTCGGACGGCTCGTTCGTCGAGCACGACCTGGACGCCGACGGCCGGCTCGTGCCCGTCGAGCGGCCGCCCGGGCAGAACAAGGCCGGGATCGTCGTCGGCCTGGTCACCACGCCGACGCCGCGCTACCCGGAGGGCATGACCCGGGTGGCCCTGTTCGGCGACCCGACCAAGGCGCTGGGCACCGTGGCCGAGCCGGAGTGCGCGCGGGTCGTGGCCGCCCTGGACCTCGCCGAGGAACGGGACATCCCGGTCGAGTGGTTCGCGCTCTCGTCGGGCGCGCGCATCTCGATGGACAGCGGCACCGAGAACATGGACTGGGTGTCGCGCGCGCTGCGCCGGATCATCGAGTTCACCCAGGCCGGTCACGAGATCAACGTCGTCGTCACCGGGATCAACGTCGGCGCCCAGCCGTACTGGAACGCCGAGGCCACGATGCTCATGCACACCAAGGGCATCCTGGTCATGACCCCGGACAGCGCGATGGTGCTCACCGGCAAGCACTCCCTGGACTACTCCGGCGGGGTGTCGGCCGAGGACAACTTCGGCATCGGCGGCTACGACCGGGTCATGGGGCCCAACGGCCAGGCGCAGTACTGGGCGCCGGACCTCAACGGGGCGCTGGACGTGCTGTTCCGGCACTACGACCACGCTTACCGGGCGCCGGGGGAGCGCTGGCCGCGGCCGGCGGAGACCTCCGACCCGCGCGACCGGGACGTGCGCTCCTTCCCGCACTCGCACCCGGACAGCGAGTTCACCACCGTCGGCGACGTCTTCTCGGCGGAGGCCAACCCCGAGCGCAAGAAGGCCTTCGACATCCGCACCGTCATGCGTGCGGTCACCGACCAGGACCACCCGGTGCTCGAGCGGTGGGCCGGCATGGCCGACGCCGACACCTCCGTCGTCTTCGACGCCCACCTCGGCGGGCACCCGGTGACCGTGCTGGGCGTGGAGTCCCGGCCGATCCTGCGACGCGGCAGCCACCCCGCCGACGGGCCCGACCAGTGGACGGCGGGGACGCTGTTCCCGCGCTCGTCGAAGAAGACCGCCCGCGCCATCAACGCGGCCAGCGGCAACCGGCCGCTGGTGGTCCTGGCCAACCTCTCCGGCTTCGACGGGTCACCGGAGTCGCTGCGCAACATCCAGCTGGAGTACGGCGCGGAGATCGGCCGGGCGATCACCAACTTCGACGGCCCGATCGTGTTCTGCGTCGTCTCCCGCTACCACGGCGGCGCCTTCGTCGTCTTCTCCGGCGTCCTCAACGACAACATGGAGGTCCTCGCCGTCGAGGGCTCCTACGCCTCGGTGATCGGCGGCGCGCCCGCCGCCGCGGTGGTGTTCGCCCGCGAGGTCGACAAGCGCACCGCCGCCGACCCCCGGGTGAAGGAGCTGGAGGCCGCCATCGCCGCGGTCGACGCCGTCGAGCAGGCCCACCTCCGGTCGCAGCTGGCGACCCTCCGCAGCGCCGTCCGCTCGGAGAAGCTCGGCGAGGTGGCCGCCGAGTTCGAGGCGGTCCACGACATCGAGCGCGCCCGCCGGACGGGCTCGGTGCACGCCATCATCCCCGCCGCCGAGCTGCGGCCCCGCCTCATCGCCGCCGTTGAGCGCGGCATGGACCGCGCGGCCACGACCTGACCAGCCCAGAGAGAGGACTCCCGTGAACGCGTTCGTCCTGAACCGGCACGGCCACATGGTGTTCCCCTCGAACATCATGCCCGAGCTGGACTTCTCCACCGTGGAGACGCTCGAACAGCTCGACAGCGTCATCCGCCGGGACTTCGAGACCAAGGCCCCGAGCGGCACCGAGATCCTCGAGCGGGTGCGCACCGGGGCCTACGCCACCCGCTACGACCTGATGCGGGACATGGCCCTGAACCTGTTCTGGGCCAACCGCTTCTCGATCACCATGTACGACAAGCGGCCCACCCGTTGGGCCGACGTCCCCCGGTCCCGCTCGGACGTGTTCCTCCCGGTGCTGGAGCCCTGGGAGGACGGCGAGACCAAGATCGCCGCGGTCGAGGAGGCCTACCCGCAGCTGCCGTCGCGGTGGGACGAGGGCTGCGAGGACCGGATCTTCGACGTCCTGTTCGACGTCTACGGCCACCGGAAGCACCACGCCTCGACGCTGCCGGCGGTCAAGCCCACGGTCGCGGAGTTCCTGGAGCAGCCGGGCGCGCTGACCTTCCGGCTGCCGGACTACGACCCGGACTACCCGGTCTACGACTACACCGACATCCTCGACGTCTCCGAGGACGTCCCCGAGCTCGAGGCACTGCACCGCTGGGCGATGGTGCTGCACAACCAGTACCCCTGGGACCGGTCGAAGATGGAGCTCGCCTCGGCCGGCGAGCTCAAGGACGACGACTACGTGGTCGCCTTCCACCCGCGCGACAAGGAGGTGCGGGCCTTCCTGCGCCGGCTGCGTGCCGGTGCCGAGCCCCGGCACGTCGCCGGGCCGCGGGAGTCCCGCCCGCCGGTGCGGCCGTACCCGGAGCTGGACGTGCGGCAGCGCTTCTCGGTGCAGCCGCGGATCGAGGCGCTGGCGGCGGTGCACGGCGACCAGGTCTGCAGCAACGACGACCTGATCCGCAACACCGCCTACAACTGGTCGCCGATGAGCGCCGACGAGATCTCCTCCAAGACCGGCATCGAGCAGCGCGAGTACAGCTCGCTGCCGCTGGAGGACCTCGCCCTGCAGGCCGCCGAGGCCGCACTGGACAAGGCGGGGCGGCAGCCGGAGGAGATCGGCGCCGTGCTGGTCTGCACCTGCACCAGCTCCCGGCTCATCCCGTCCCTGGCCACCTACCTCTGCGGCCAGCTGGGGATGCACCAGGTCTACGCGGCCTACGACATCATCGCCGCCTGCGCGGGCATGCCCTACGGCGTCGCCGACGCCGTGCGGATGCTGCAGGAGGTCGAGCGGCCGGTCCTCGTCGTCTGCGTCGAGAAGTTCTCCGACAAGATCGGCAACGTCCGCACCTCGCGGATGATCTTCGGGGACGGCGCGGCGGCGCTGGTCGTCGGCCCGGCCCCCGAGGGGACCGACGGCGACATCGACTACATGAAGACCTACGCCAGCGGCCCGGCCAGCGAGGTGAACTCGATCCTCTGGCCGAACCCCGAGTTCGACAACAACATCACCGTGTTCGGCCCCCAGGTGAAGGCGCTGGCCGGCCGCTACCTCTCGCAGATGATCGACGAGCTGGGGCAGCTGCCGGCCCCGGACGGCCGGGACGGGTCGCTGATGGACGCCATCGACCTGATCGTGCCGCACCAGGCGAACAAGACGATGGTGATCGGCCTGGCCGAGCGGGCCGGGCTGACCGCCGACCAGCTCTACTTCAACATCGAGAAGGTCGGCAACACCTCCTCGGCCAGCATCCCGCTGGCCATCCACGACGCCGTGCGCGACGGGGTGGTCACCGCGCCGGTGCGGGTCTTCGCGCCGGGGTTCGGGGCGGGCGCCGTGGCCGGGTACGCCGTCATGCGGGTCGACCCGGCGGTGGTCGCCGTCCAGGGGACGTCCGCGCCGCACGAGCACGCCGAGATGCCCGCCCCGACGCCGGCCGACGACGCGCAGCCCGGATCGGCCTCGGAGGGGATGCGGGAGGCCTTTACCTGAGCACCCGCATGGTGCGCGCCGCGGACGGCACGCGGCTGCGCACCTGGAGCAACGACGGGGACGGCGTCCCGGTCCTGCTGTGCAACGGCCTGGGCGCGCCGCCGGCGGCCTGGCCGCGGGTGGTCGAGCGGGACAGCGGCTTCCGGGTGGTCACCTGGGCGTACCGCGGTCTGGCCGGCTCCGAGCGGCCGGCCGACCGCGGCCGGGTGCGGGTCGAGGACCACGCCGACGACGCCCGCGCCGTCCTGGACGCCCACGACATGCCGTCGGCGACGGTCGTCGGCTGGTCGCTCGGGGTCAACGTGGCGTTCGAGCTGGCGCTGGAGGAGCCCGCCCGCGTCCGGTCGCTGCTCGCGGTCGCCGGCGTGCCGGGCGGGAGCTTCTCGGCGATGTTCGCGCCCTACGGCGTGCCGCGGCGGCTGCGGGCCCCGGCGGGCCGGCTGAGCAGCCGGCTGCTGCCGGTCGTGGGCCCGCTGCTGCCGGTGGTCGTGGCCAGCCTGCCGCCGTGGCACGAACTGCTGACGCCGGCCGGGTTCACCGGCCCCGCGCGGGAGGCCACCCACCCGGCCGCGCTGTACCAGGTGCTGCACGAGTTCTCGCGGCACGACTGGCGCTGGTACCGGCACCTGGCCCTGGCCGTCGCGGAGCACGCGCCGCTGGACGTCGCAGGGGTGACCTGCCCGGTCACGTTCGTGGCCGGCCGCTTCGACAGCCTGGTCGACCCGGTCGACGTCCGGACGGCGGCCGAGGCGGTGCCCCGCGCCCGGCTCCGCACGCTGTCGGGCACCCACTTCGTGCCGCTGCAGTACCCCGAGGTGATGCGCGCGGAGCTGCAGGCCCTCGTCGCCCGCGAACCCCGCTACCGCTAGTCCCGGGGCCGGCGGCGGCCGGTCGGCGCTCCGGCCGCCGCCCCGGCTCGGCCCGCGGGTGGTCCGGGAGCCCGGCCGGCCGCTAGATCCGGGTCGGCACCCGGTCCCGGACGTAGGAGCCGGGCGCCGGCTCCAGCGGCGGGTGAGCTGCGCTGCCCAGCGTCTCCGGCGCGGGCACCTCGTCGCCGGCGCGCTCGATCGCCCACTCCGACCACGGCTCCCACCAGCTGCCGGTGTGCTCCTCGGCCGCCGCGCGCCAGGCGTGCGGGTCTGGACCGGGCTCCCGGCCGGTCCAGTACTTGGCCCGGGGGTTGCCCGGGGGGTTGACCAGGCTCTGGATGTGGCCGCTGGAGCTGAGCACGAAGGTGCTCGGTCCCGACAGCAGCTGGGTGGTCCGGTAGCAGCCGTGCCACGGGGTGATGTGGTCGGTGAGCGCCCCGGTGACGAACGTGGGGAGGGTGATCCGGCTCAGGTGGACCGGCGTCCCCAGGACCCGCAGCGCCCCCGGCTTGACCAGGGCGTTGTTGCCGAAGATGTCGAGGAACTGCTCGTGCAGCCGGGCCGGCAGGTTCGTCCCGTCCGCGTTCCAGGCGAGGACGTCGAACGCCGGCGGGTCCTCGCCCATGAGCCACTGCTGCACCAGGTAGTTGAAGATCAGGTCGTCCGGGCGCATCCAGGTGAACATCGACCCCATCTGCCGGGCGCTGATGACGCCCCGCCGGCTGGAGTTGCGCCGGGCGACCTCCAGCATCCGCGGCCCGGAGAAGGCGCCGAGCGGGGCCTGGCTGGAGAAGTCGAGCAGGGTCACTGCGTAGCCGGCGGCGTGCACCCGGTCGTCGCCGGTCGCGGCGAGGTGGTTGAGCGCCGTCGTCATCACCTGGCCGCCGGCGCACAGGCCGAGGGTGGTGGCGTCGGGGGAACCGGTGATCTCACGGGCCACGTCGACGGCGGTGAGGACGCCCTGTGCGTACTCGTCCAGGCCCCACTCGGACTGTTCCTTCGTCGGGTTGCGCCAGCTGATCATGAAGACCTGCAGGCCCCGGCTGACCGCGTACTCGACGAGGCTGCGTCCCGGCCGCAGGTCGAGGAAGTAGAAGCGCCCGATGGGCGGCGGCACGATGACCAGGGGCCGTTGCCGGACGCGCGGCGTCGAGGGGGTGTACTGGATGACCTCGATGACCTCGTCCCGGTGGACGACGGCGCCCGGGGTGATCCCGAGGTCCTCGCCCACGGTGAAGGCGCTGCGGTCCACCTGGCGGGGCAGGCCGCCGTTGCGCACGAGGTCGTGGAGCGTGTTCCGGAGCCCGCGGACGACGCTGACCCCGGCGGTGTCGAACGCCCGCTTGAGCGCAGCCGGGTTGCCCAGCAGGGTGTTCGTCGGCGCCATGGCGCTGGTGAGGGCGTTGAGCACGAAGCGCACCTGCTCGACCTCGCGCCAGTCGGCGCCGCCGGCCTCGAAGTCCGCCACCAGGCGGTCCAGGGACGAGGCCGCCGCCACGTAGGACTGGGCGAGCCGGCGGTACCCGGGGTGCAGCGACCAGGCCGGGTCGGCGAACCGCTTGTCCTTCGGGGAGGGCGCGATCTCCGCGGTGCCCCGGAGGATGCGCGCGGTGTCCCGTCCGAGCCGGACGGCCTCCCGCGCCATCGGCCGGGGCTGGGTGAACGTGGCGACCAGGCCTCGGGCCATCCCTCGCGGGGAGGGCAGGCCGACGTCCTCGCCACCCTCCACCGGAGCCGACGTACCGGGTTCCTCCGGAGCGAGCCGGTCGACGGCAGCGGGGCGGGGCCTGCCGGATGTGCGCGGACGGGGCGGGGTCGTCGTCACGGTGCCTCCGTTGTGAGCTCGGTCACAGGGCTTTCGACCGTAGCCGGTCTCCTCGGTGCCGGTCACCCCCTGCGACGGCCGCGGGGTCCGCGCCCGCCGGGCCGGCGTCGGACCCCCCGCCCCGGCCCGTGCGGCGGGTCGATGACGGCCGGCCCCTCCCGTCCCACGGGACGCGGGCGGTAGCGTCGCCGGCGTGAGCGCCCTGAGGAGGCTGGATGCCCCGACGGGGCTGCGCCCCGGCGACCACGTGTGCTGGACGTTCGCCGACGCCGCGGACTTCACGGCCACCGTCCTGCCCTTCCTCGAGGAGGGACGACGGCTCGGTGAGCACCTGCTGCTCGTCGGGGCGTCGCGACCGGAGCTGCTGTCGGCCCTGGCGCCGCTGCCGGGCCGGGACGAGCTGCTCGCCAGCGGGCAGCTGGAGGTGCGCAGCACCGCCGAGGTGTACGCCTCCGGCGGGCAGCCCTCACCGGCCGAGCAGGTGACGGCGTACCGGAGCCTGGTCGATGCGGCCCTGGCGCGCGGACGCACCGGCGTCAGGGTCGCCGCCGACGTCACCCCCCTGGTCCGCGGCGGGGTCGACGGCCGGCGGCAGCTGCACGTCTACGAGCAGCTGGCCGATGCCCTGATGGGCACCGTCGCCATGACCGCTCTCTGCCTGTACGAGGCCTCGCTGGGGGCGGAGGTCCTCGGACCGGTGACCCTCCTGCACCCCGATCAGCACTCCGGCGAGGAGGAGCCCCTCGCCCACCTGTCCGGGCGGGGCCCGTCGCTGTCGCTGCACGGCGAGGTCGACGTCACCCAGGCCGACGGCTTGTCCCGCGCGCTCGTCGACGTCGCCTGCGGCACCCCCGGTGAGGTCGTGCTCGACCTCTCGGACCTCCGGTTCCTGGACGTCGCGGGCGCCCGCGCGCTGGCCCGGGCCACCCAGGTGCTCCGCGGGGCCGACGTGCACCTGCGGCTGGTGCGGGCCCCCCGGGTGGCCGCCCGCTGTCTGGGGCTGTTCGGCCTGCACGGCGAGGAGACGGTGCCGGCGTGAGTCGAGTCAGCCCGACCGGCGACTGGGACGGGAGGAGCTTCGCCCACGAGGCCTTCGCGTTCAGCGCCGACCAGGAGCTCGTCGACCGGGTCGTCCCGTTCGCGGTGGAGGGGTTGTCCCGCGGGGAGCCGGTGCTCGTCGTCGCCGGGGAGCGTGTCCGGACGCTCCTCACCCAGGAGCTGGGCGCGGACGTGCGTCGCCTGGCGACCTTCGCCGCCGCGGAGACCTGGTGGCAGGGCGGCCACCGCACCCTGCACGCCTACGACCGGGACCTCCGTGCCCTGCAGGCCGTGGCGCCGACCTGGCGGCTCGCCGCGGAGCCGACCTGGCTGGCCCGCGACGACGGGCGGGAGTGGAGCCGGTTCGAGGCCGTCGCCAACCGCTGCTACGCCTCCCTGCCGTACTACAGCCTGTGCCTGCACGACCGGCAGCGGCTCCCGGCGTCGGTCCTCGACGCGGTGGCGCGCACCCACCCGCTCACCTGGGGTGGCTCCGCACCGGTCCCGGAGCCGGCCTACGAGGACCCGCAGCAGTTCATCCGGTCGGTGCACCCGGCCTGGGTCCCGCGGCCGGCGCGCGCCTCCGTCGCGGTGCTGACGACGCCTCGGGAGGCGCGCCGCGCCGTGTCGGCAGCGGCGCTCGGCTGGTGGCCGGCGCGCGTCGGCGACGTCGTCCAGGCCGCCCACGAACTGGTGGTCAACTCGCTGCGCGTGGCGGCCTTCGCCGAGGTGTCGTCCTGGACCGACGGGGACACCCTCGTCGTCGAGGTCGCCGACTCCGGGCCGGGCCTGCCGGACGAGACCCTCGGCTACGTCCCGCCCCCCGGGGGCCCCGACGGCGCCGGAGGGATGTGGCTGGCGTGGAGCCTGGCCGACGACGCGGCGGTCGACTCCCACCCGGCGGGCACCGCCATCCGGTTGTTCTTCCACCGCTGAAGAAGGACCCCCTTTCCTCCCACGCCTCGCAGGCTCGGCGCGGGACCCTGAAAGGTGGCCGGACGGTAGGCGTCAGACGAGGACGAGGGTCTCCGTGCGCGGCGACCGTGCGGCTGTCGCTACCTCCAGCGGTTGATGAACTCCACCGTCGCGGTGTCGACGTCCTCGGGGTTCGATGCGCTCAGGAAGTGCCGGCCGCCTTCGACGACGCGGAGCTCGGCGGCGGGGCTGTTGACGAAGAGCGTGATCTCGTCCTCGGCATTGGCCACGGAGTAGACCGGGTCTGCAGTGCCGTGCATCCACAGGACCGGGCACCGCACGCTGTCCAGTCGCCCGTGCAGGCCGTCGCGGTCACGCAGGTTGATGCTGCTGATGCGAAGCCGCTCCCGTCCTGCATCGCCGGCGTAGTTCTCCTGGTGTGCCGCGTGCCAGAACGTGCGCTCGTCGGGTGGCACGTCCTCGCCGAGGCCCTCGTGGAGGACGGCGTCCACGAGCTCGGTCGGGATCAGCCAGTCGTCTCCGACGCTCGCGGCGAGTGCGTCGATGGCGGGCGTGCAGAAGGCGATCCCGTCCCAGCACCCCAGGTCCCGGCTGCGCTGGCTCTCGGAGTCCATCGAGGTGCCGAGCGGGATGATGCCCCTCACGGTGCGGGGGTCCAGCATGGCCATGCGGGCCGCCACCCACCCGCCTTGTGACGTGCCCAGGACGAACGCCTCGGGGATGCCGAGCGCGTCGAGGACCTGCAGGTTGGCGACGGCCGAGTCCCAGTAGGTGAACTGCCGGTACGTGGCGCGGGTCCGGCCGTGGCCGTACGGCTCGAGGGCGAGCACGTTGACCGTGGCGGCGAGCTGCTCGTCGGCGAACTGGGGCCGGAACAGCTCGGCGGAGGTGCTGAACGAGTTGACCATGACGAGCGTCGGGAGGGAGGCGTCGTACGCCCGGCCGAACCTGTAGCCGACGGTGGAGGTGCCGAGATGGGGCACCGTGACCGTCTCCGCGTTCATGATCTCCCCGGTGTCAGCGACTGGCGCACGGCAGGTCGGTCGGAGCCGCGGTGGGTTCGGCAAGCCTGACCTCGCCCTCGTCACCGGTCAACCTCCCGAACCGCGCAGCGGACCCGGGATGGCGGATCGTCAGACGAGGACGCGGCGTCCGGAGCGGTTGTCGGCGGCCTCGGCGGCCAGCAGGATCCGGCGGGCCGGGCGGTAGCGGCCCTCGCGGAGGCTGCGGGCCTTGTCGGGGTCGACCCGCGCCAGCTCGGCGTTCGAGGCGAGGTTGTGCGCGTTGTCGGCCAGCTTGACCAGCCGGCCGAGCGGGTGCGCCGCGGCCCGGCGGATCAGGCCGGCGATGTAGGGCTCGCCGGGGCGCCGGGTGACCGCGTCGATCGCCTCGACGACGACCTCCGGGACGCCGAGGGCGCGGAGCCGGTCGAGGTCGTAGCGCCGGGTGGGGTCGGGGTGGTCGCGGGTGTCCTCGACGATGTCGTGCAGCGCGCCGGCCATCTCGGCGTGCGGGCCGTGGGGGCGCAGGGCCTCGGCGATCGGCCGCAGGTGGGCGAGGTAGTAGTCGCGACCCTGCTTGTCGACCTGGCCCTGGTGCGCGTGCAGCGCCAGCAGGTGCGCGTCGGGAACGGTGAACCCCACGCTCCGAGGCTAGGCGCTGGGTACGACGCGGGTGCAGCAGCCGGCCGTGGGGCACCGGCCGCCGCGAGCAGGCGCTGGTGGGATATCCGGCCGAGCGCGCCGCGGCGGTCCCCGCCGACCTCTCCGATCGCGCCGCGCAGGTCCCCGGCGGCACGAGCGCGTCGACCGGGCGGCCGCACGTGTGGCCGACCCGCCCGTGTCCGCCTGCGCCGAGCGACGGGTCTCAGTCCACGACCACCTCGTCGTGCACGCGCATGCGCTCACCGACGAACCCGCCGACGGCGGTGACGAGCGAGACGGCGATCAGCAGGGTCGCGGGCACCCACGGGTCGTCGCCGATGCCGCTGGTCAGGGCGGTCGCGATGAAGGGGAGGAACCCGCTGAGCGCGCCCGCGATGTTGTAGGCCAGTGCCACCCCGCTGTAGCGGTAGCGGGCGGGGAACAGCTCGGCCAGCAGGGCCCCGGTGACGGCGTACGCCACGGAGAGCGCGGCGATCCCGACCGAGATGGCGAGCACGACGGCAGCGGGCGAGCGCGTCGTCAGCAGGGCGAAGACCGGTAGTGCCAGGACCGCGCTGGCCAGGCCGCCCCAGAACGTCACCCGTCCCGGGCCGAGCCGGTCGGCGATCCGCCCGAACAGGACGATGACCACCATCTCGACCACCGCGGCCACCAGCGTGGCGTTGACCATGAGGCTGCGGGACAGGCCGAGGGAGTCGACGCCGTAGCTGATCGCGAACGTGGTGAGCACGTAGAACCCGCCGACGCCGAGGAACGCCGCGGCGATCGCGACGACCAGGCGGCCCCAGGCGTGGGTGAAGACCTCACCGGCCGGGATCTTGGGCCGGTCGGCCTCCTGGGCGAGCATCTGGTTGAAGACCGGCGACTCCTCGACGCGGCGGCGGATGTAGAAGGCGACGACGAGCAGCGGGAAGGCCGCGAGGAAGGGCAGCCGCCACCCCCACGAGTCGAACGTGGCGTCGGGCAGCAGCAGGACCAGGGCGAACGCGCCCGACGACATCAGCGTGCCCACCGGGGAACCGAGCTGCGGCATGGCGGCGTAGCGGCCGCGCTGGTCCGCCGGGGCGTGCTCGACGGCCAGCGTGACCGCGCCGCCCCACTCGCCGCCGACGGCCACGCCCTGCGCGAGGCGCAGCAGCACCAGCAGGGTCGGCGCGGCGACGCCGATGGCGGCGTAGTCCGGCAGCAGACCGATCAGGCCCGTCGCCGCGCCGATCATCACGACCGTGATCAGCAGCGCGGGACGGCGGCCGATGCGGTCGCCGACCGCGCCGAAGACGACCGCGCCCACCGGGCGGGCGACGAAGCCGACGCCGAAGGTGGCGAAGGCCGCCAGCGTCGCCGCCGCCGGGTCGAGCGTGCTGAAGTACAGCCGGTTGAAGACCAGGGCGGCGGCGGTGCCGAACAGGAAGTAGTCGTACCACTCGAGGGCCGTGCCGACGAAGGCCGCGAAGGCGACGCGGCGGGCGTCCTGGGCGCTGACGTGCGCGGGCGCGCCGGCGGCGGCGGAGGTCCTCGTCGTGCCAGGTGACGAGGCGGTCGGGTCACTCATGGCTGCGCTCCCTCGGAGTGGGGGTGGGTGCGGGGAGGTCCCGGCCCGCGAACAGGCCGGTGTCGTGCACGGGCGCCCCGGCGAGCAGCGTCGCCAGGACGCCGATCGCGCCGATCCGGTCGGCATCGACGCGCAGCGGGTCGTCGTCCAGCAGCACCAGGTCGGCGAGCTTGCCGCGGGTGAGGCTGCCGCGGGTCCGCTCGTCGTGGCTGGCCCAGGCCTCGTCCAGGGTGTAGGCCCGCAGTGCCTGGGCGGCGCTCACGCGCTCGTCCGCCCCGATCAGGACCCCGCCGGACGACAGTCGCTCGACCATGGACTGCATGCCGAGCAGGGGGGCACCGGGGGCGACCGGCCGGTCGGAGCTGCCGGGCACCCGCAGTCCGGCGTCCAGGAACGAGCGGTGCCGGTAGAGCCAGTCCACGCGCCGGGGCCCCACCGCGGCGGCCATGGTGTCCCCGATCGCGTACAGGAAGCGCGGCTGCGGGACGGGTACCACGCCCAGCTCGGCGAAGCGGGCGAGCTGGTCGGGACGGACCAGGCCGGCGTGCTCGACGCGATGGCGGACGTCGGCGCGCGGGTGCACCCGGGTGGCCTCGGCGAACGCGTCCAGCGCCAGCTCCACGGCGTCGTCGCCGATGGCGTGCGCGGCCACCCGCCACCCGGCGCGGTGCGCGTCGACCACGAGGCGGCGCATGACGTCCGGGTCGTCCTGGAACACCGCGGTCCCGTGGTCGCAGAAGGGCTCGGACAGCGCGGCCGTGCGCCCGATCAACGACCCGTCCAGCCAGATCTTCATGGGCCCCAGCCGCAGCCGGTCGTCGCCGAAACCGGTGCGCAGCCCGAGGTCGAGCCCCACGTCGATGCCGTCGGCGGGGTGCGCCCGGAGGCGGTGCAGGGTGTCGCCGGCGACCATCAGCTCGACGCGGGTGCGCAGCAGCCCCCGGTCCCGGGCGACCTGGTAGGCGGCCGCCTCGACCGGCGTGCGGCCGAGCAGGCCCAGGCCGATGCCGGCCTCGACGACGTGGGTCAGCCCCTCCGTGGCGTAGACCTCGCTCGCCCGGCCGAGCGCCGTCGCGACCTCCTCCACCGGGTACGGCTTCACGAGGTCGTCGACGAGCGCCTGAGCGCGCTCCTGGAGCAGCCCCGTGGGCTCGCCGGACCCGTCGCGGACGACGACGCCGCCCTCCGGCTGCTCCGTGCGGCCGTCCAGGACGCCGCAGCGTCGCAGCACCTCGCTGCTCACCACGCTCATGTGGCCCGAGCGGTGCTTCAGCCACACCGGGCGGCCACCGCCGGCCCGGTCCAGCAGGGAGCGGTCGGGGTGGGCGCCCATGACCGTGTCGTCGTAGCCGGAGCCGACGACCCACGCGTCCGCGGGGAGGCGTTCGGCGTCCCGGGCCACGGCGTCCTCGACGCCGGCCAGGCTGCTGGTCACGGACAGGTCGATCTCGCCCAGCGACTGGCCGAACCAGGCCATGTGGTTGTGCGCGTCGCCGAAGCCGGGGACCACCACGGCACCCTGGCCCTCGACGACCGTCCGGGCGGGCAGGTCGACGACCTCCTCGTCCAGGCCCACGACCCGGCCGCCGAGGACGCCGATCGCCGACGCCGTGGGGCGGGCGTCGTCGACGGTGTGCACGCGGACGTCCCGCAGCAGCATGTCCAGCACGGTCGCTCCGTTCAGGCCAGGTGGTGCAGGCGGGTGAGGGGCAGGTCGGACACGCGGTGCACGGGCACGGGACACCCGTCCACGAGGACGGGGCCCGGCTCCGTCGGCACGGCGACCGCGGGCAGGGCGGTGTTGGCGACCATGTCCGCGCTCGTCAGGCCCCGGCTCGCCCGGATGGCGGCGTAGCGCACGCCCTCGGGCAGCGCCCTGCGCGCGTCGGCGTCCGCGAGGCATTGCTCGGAGACGAACACCCGCGAGAGCCGGCGTGGCGCGGCCCCGAGGCCGCCGAAGTACGGCCGCAGCGCGCGCGGCTGGGTCAGCCGGGTGGAGCCCGAGCCGGACCCCGAGGTCCCCCACGCGACGAAGCCGGACTTGAGGACCAGCTCCGGCGCGGTGCCGAAGGTGGCCGGGTGCCACAGCACGACGTCCGCGAGCCGCCCCGGCGTCAGGGACCCCACCTCGTGCGCCATGCCGTGGGCGATGGCCGGGTTGACGGTGATCTTGGCCAGGTAGCGGAGCACCCGCTCGTTGTTGACGTGCTCCGGCCCGGCCTGACCGGCCAGGTGCGCCTGCACGTGGGCCAGCTGCCAGGTGCGCCGGGCGGTCTCCGCGATCCGGCCCATGCCCATCGAGTCGGAGTTCACGATGCTGATGGCGCCCAGGTCGTGCAGGGCGTTCTCCGCGGCGATGCCGTGCTCGCGCACGCGGCTCGTGGCGATGGAGACGTCGCTGTCGATGCCGCGGTGACCGCGGTGGACGGTCAGGGTCATGGGCAGCAGCTCGTCGACCGTCGCGATCGTCAGCGGGAGCGTCGGCGTGGTCGAGGAGGTCAGGACGTGCGCCTCGCCCACCACCTGCAGCAGGTCGGCGTGCCCACCACCGCCCTCGACGTGGTAGGCGTGCACCGTCCGGCCGCGGGTGGCCGCCAGCGTGTCGGCCAGGGCGCCGGACTCGTTGAGGGTGTCCGTGTGCAGGGCCACGGGCAGGTCCACGTCGTCGGCCACGCCGAGGCAGGTGTCCACGATGCGCGGGGTCGCGCCCCAGTCCTCGTGGATCTTGAACCCCCCGGCCCCGGCGAGGACGGCACGCTCGAGCAGCTCGGGAGACGAGGTGGAGCCCCGGGCCAGGAAGGCCGCGTTGAGCGGGGTGTCCCGCCACCCCTCGATGAGCGTGTGCAGGTTCGTCGCGGGGTTGGCGCCGACGTCCCACACACCGCCGATGCCCATGCCCACCAGTGAGGTCACCCCGGCGGCCAGGGCCGCGGGGGCGATCTCGGGGCTGGACAGGTGCACGTGCGAGTCCACGACGCCCGGGGTGGCGATGAGGCCCTCCCCGGTGATCATCGCCGTGTGGGAGTCGACCACCAGCTCGACGCCGTCGCTGGTGTCCGGGTTGCCGGCCCGGCCGACGCCGGCGATGCGGCCGTCCTTGACGCCGATGCTGGTCTTGCGCACCCCGAGCAGCGGGTCGACGACCACGACGCCGAGCACCACCATGTCCAGGGCGCTGTCCCCGGGGGCGCGGTCGGTCACGAGCAGCCCGTCCCGGGCGGTCTTGCCGCAGCCGCCGAGCAGCTCGTCGCCGGGGTCGGTGTCGTCGGCCTCGATGCGCACCCACAGGTCGGTGTCGCCCAGGCGCAGCAGGTCACCGGTGGTGGGGCCGTAGAGGCCGGCGTAGCGGGCATGGGAGATGCGGCTCACCGCTGACCCCCGCGGGCCACCACGGGCACGACGCAGGTGGTGCCGGGCGGGAACTCCCGGCTGACCCCGGCCGGCAGGTCGAGCCGGAAACCACGCACCGCGTCGCGGTCGAACTCGACCGCCGGGTTGACCTCCTCCAGCGGGAAGTGCGAGGAGATCCACACGGAGCGGTCGCTGCGGTTGGTGACCTCGACGGTGCGCCGGAGCCGGCCCGGCGCCAGCTCGACGTCGCCGTCCTGCGCGAGGACGGCGCCCGGACCGGTCGGGTCGGCCGGGCCGAAGGGCTCGGGCACGTGCACCAGGGAGGTGCCGTGGGGGAACAGCGCCTCCACCTGCAGGCTGGGCACGGTGGTGGCGACCCCGGGGAGCACCTGGTCGACCGCGACCACGCTCCGGGCCCGCCGGACGACCTCCTGGAGCGGCAGCCCGTCCCAGGCCATCTCCAGGACCTCGTCGCAGACCAGGGCGATCGCCTCGGTCGCGCCCAGGCGCGCGCCCCGGGTCAGCCGCCGGCGGGCGAGTTCGGCGGCGGTGAAGAGCAGCAGGCGCTCCTGCTCGCGAGGGGTCAGGTGCACCGCGGCCTCCGGGCGTCCGTGCGGTTGGAGGTGTCGAGCGCCACGGTGCTCCTGACCTCGGCGTACGGCAATCCGCGGCGTGCGGCCGGTGTCCGCTCGCGCCCGCCGGTCGTGGTCCGCGGCGCGACCGGCGGATCCCCGGGGGCGCTGCCGGACCCGCCGCCTGTGGGGGATGTCGCAGGTCCGGCGTGTCGGTCGGGCGGTCGGCTCAGTAGAGTCGACGGGCAACGCCATCCGGAGCGGCCGAGAGACCTGGCTCGACGACGCCGCAGCAACCCCCCGCCCCGGCGGACGAGGGTGCTACTGCCAGGACCGATGGAGGACGCGATGACAGGCCCAGCGCCCACGTGGGCCCGCCGGCACGTCGACCTGTGCCGCACCGCCGCGGCCCTGTGTCGCTGACCGCCCAACCCCCGTCGCGGTAGCTGCCCCGCCGTCCGGGGCACACAGCCCCTGCTGGTCCGTCGCTCCCGCGCGGCCCGGACGTCGTCCGGACGTCGGTGCGCCCCTGCCCGGGGCCGCCCGTCGGCCGGCGCCGTCCGGACACCGTTCCCGCCTGCTCACCCCTGAGGACTGCCCACCCGTGATAGATCTGCACGACGTCCGCAAGGTCTTTCCCGCCCGGAGGCGGTCCGGGGAGGTCGTCGCCGTCGACGGCATCACCCTGCACGTCGAGGCCGGCGAGTTCGCCGGCGTGGTCGGCCCCAGCGGGTCGGGCAAGAGCACGCTGGTGCGCCTGGTGAACCTGCTGGAGCGACCCACGTCGGGGTCGGTGACCGTCGACGGCCGGGTGCTCACCGAGCTGCCGGACGACGAGGTGCGGCAGGCACGCCGCTCCATCGGGATGGTCTTCCAGCACTTCGAGCTCCTGGACTCGCGGACCGCGGCCGGCAACGTCGAGCACCCGCTCGAGCTGGCCGGCGTCGGCCGGGCCGAGCGCCGCCGCCGGGCCACCGAGCTGCTGGAGCTGGTCGGGCTGGGGGAGCGGGCCGACGCGCACCCCGGGCAGCTCTCCGGCGGGCAGAAGCAGCGGGTGGCGATCGCCCGTGCGCTGGCCGGCCGCCCCACGGTGCTGCTCTGCGACGAGGCGACCTCCGCTCTGGACCAGGCCAGCACCACCGGCGTGCTGGAGCTCCTGCGCCGGGTGCGGTCCGAGCTCGGCCTGACCGTGCTGCTCATCACCCACGAGATGGCGGTCGTCAAGGCCGTGTGCGACAGCGCCGTCCTCCTCGAGCGGGGCCGCGTCGTGGACAGCGGCCGGCTCTCGGAGGTCCTGACCCGCGAGCACTCGCCGCTGAGCGACGCCCTGCTGCCCGCGCCGCTCGCCGACGCCGGCGCCGGCCACGACGGCGTCCTCCTCCGGGTGACCGTCACCGACCGCACGCCGGAGACCGTCGTCCTGCAGACCCTGATCGGGCAGCTGGGACTGGCGGTGGAGGTCGCCGGCGGTTCGGTCGAGACCGTCGCCGGGGGCCGCTACGGCCGGCTGCTGCTGCGGGCCACCGGCGACCTCAGCCGGCTGGACGGGGCGCTGCGCGGACTGCGCGACGACGGCGTCCTCATCGAGGCGGTGCCCCGGGACACGGGCGCGGTGGCGGCGACGGGAGCGGGCCGATGAGCGACTGGGACCGCATCTGGCCGCAGCTGATGGAGGCGACCGGCGAGACGCTGTACATGGTCGGGGTCTCCGCCCTGCTCACCGTGCTGCTCGGCATCCCCCTCGGGATCCTGCTGACCGTCACCGCTCCGGGGGCGCTCGCCCCGCGACCGCTGCTGAACCGGTTCCTCGGGGTGGTCGTCAACCTCGGCCGCTCGCTGCCCTTCATCATCCTGCTGTTCCTGGTCGCGCCGGTCACCCGCGGCATCGTCGGGACGACCATCGGCTCGACGGCGGCCATCGTGCCGCTGACGATCGGCGCCGTCCCCTTCCTCGCCCGCCTGGTGGAGACCAGCCTCCGGGAGGTCGCCCCCGGGAAGGTCGAGGCGGCGATGGCCATGGGCGCGCGCCGCCGGGACGTCGTCCGCACCGTGCTGCTGCCCGAGGCGCTGCCCTCGCTCATCGCCGGGAGCACGGTCACCGTCGTCGCGCTCATCAGCTACTCGGCGATGGCCGGCGCGGTCGGCGGTGGCGGGCTCGGCGACTTCGCCATCCGCTTCGGCTACCAGCAGTTCCGAACCGACATCACCCTGCTGACCGTCGTCCTGCTGCTCCTCGTCGTGCAGGCCCTGCAGTGGGCCGGCGACCACTGGGCCCGCCGGCTGGCGCACGTCTGACCACCCACCCCACCGACCCCGCGGTGGCCGGCCGGCCACCTCTCCCACCACGTCCGAGGAGGACCCCCGTCATGCGCTCCCGTCTCACCTCGCTCCTGGCCGCGTCCGCGGCGACCGCCCTCCTGGCCGCCTGCGGCGGCGGCGAGGCCGAGCTGTCCGCGGCCGACGAGCCGCTGCGGGTGGGCGCGTCCCCGGTGCCGCACGCCGAGATCCTGCGCTTCGTCGACGAGAACCTCGCCGCGGACGCCGGCCTGGACCTCGACATCGTCGAGTTCACCGACTACGTGCAGCCCAACGTCGCCCTGGACGACGGGTCCCTGGACGCGAACTACTTCCAGACCATCCCGTACCTGGAGGAGCAGGAGGCCAGCGCCGGGTACGACTTCACCCCGCTGGCGCCGGTGCACATCGAGCCCCTGGGCATCTACTCCCAGTCGCTCACCGACCTCGCCGCCCTCCCCGACGGCGCGACCGTGGCGATCCCCAACGACCCCACCAACGCCGCCCGGGCCCTGCGGCTGCTGGAGGCCAACGGGCTGATCACCCTGGCCGACACCGGCGACGCGGCGCCGACGTCGCTGGACGTCCAGGACAACCCGAAGGACCTGCAGATCTCCGAGGTCGAGGCCGCGCAGGTGCCCCGGTCGCTGGCCGACGTCGACATCGCGGTGATCAACGGCAACTACGCCATCGAGGCCGACCTCGTCCCGGCCGAGGACGCCCTGGCGCTGGAGTCGGCCGAGGGCAACCCCAA